>JAKAIC010000150.1 GCA_021814565.1 Actinomycetes bacterium
GGAGCAGGGCTTCCGTGATTTCGCGGACGGCCTGCTGCAGCGCGGGGGATTCCTCATTGCCTGTGGCGACGACGAGGGTGCCGCGGCTGTCGCCGCATATGCCCGTGGCCGCGCAGCTGATGTGCGCACCTACGGATTCTCGGACCACTGTGATTACGTCATCGACCTGCAGGAACACGGCGAGCGGGGCTGGCGCTTCGACATCACCCATGCCCGGCAGCTGCTGGCCAGCGTCGAATTGCAGGTCCCCGGCAAGCACAACGTGCTCAACGCCACTGCGGCCTTTGTGGCCTGTGTGGGCCTCGATCTGCCCGCGGCAACGGTGGCGGAGGGCCTGTGCAGTTTCACCGGCACCAGCCGTCGGTTCGACTACAAGGGCAGTGCCAACGGCATCGCGGTGTACGACGACTATGCGCACCATCCGACGGAGATCGCCGCCACCCTGCGCGCTGCCCGCGAGCTGGCAGGCAACGGGCAGATCATTGTGGCTTTTCAGGCCCATCACTTCTATCGCACGGCCATGTTCTCCAAGGAGTTCGGAGAGGCGCTGGGCCTGGCGGATCGGGTGGTCGTGCTCGAGGTGTTCGCGCCGGGCGAGCAGCCCATTCCCGGTGCCAATGGCCGCACCATGGCCGGTAACGTGACCCTGCCGGCGGATCGCGTGCTCTTCGAGCCGTCGTGGAGTGCAGTGCCACGTGACCTGACCGAGCACGCCGTACCCGGTGACATCATCATGACCCTGGGCGCTGGTGAGATCGGCCTGCTGGCCCCCGAGATCCTCGCGCTGTTGGCCGAGGCGGGCGCGTGAGGCGACGCGTCCTGTTCGGTGCAATTGCATCTCTGTTGGCTGCCGCGGTGGGCCTCTTCTGGTTCTCCCCGGTGTTCGATGTGCGTTCCGTTCGCATCTTCGGCACGCATTACGTGACACAACTGCAGGTGCTGTCCGCGGCCAACATCACGATCGGTGAACCGATTGCCCGCGTCGACGTCAACGCGGCAGCGTTGCGAGTCAGCCTCATCCCGCAGGTGGCCAGCGTCGATGTGCGCAGAGGTTTCCCGCATGCCATTGTCATTGAGATCCACGAGCGCGTGGCCATCGCCGCCTCCGCCAACCCCAACGGCTCGTGGTGGTTGGTGGATAAGACCGGTGCCATGTTCCAGCAGGTGACCACGCGACCGGCCTCGCTCACCGCAGTCGAGGGTTACACCCAGCAATTCCGCGGGGTGGGTGCCCGCATCGCCGCCGGTTTCCCGCAGTGGCTGCGCGATCGCGTGGCGGTGGTGCAGGTGCGCGCTCCCGAGGATGTGCAGCTGCAACTGCGGAGCGGCAAGCTCGTCTCCTGGGGAGGGGAGGAGCGAGCCGCCCGCAAGGCGCAGGTGCTGTTGGCCCTGCTGCACGTGCGGGCCCGCTTCTTCGACGTATCAGCACCTGATGCGCCCGCCACCCGCAAGTAGCTGTGGTGGTGATTGGCCGCCGGGTTGGGAGGAAATCCGCCAGCGCTGCGTTCACAGCGGTGATGCGTGCGGTACATGGGGTGTGACACGCCGGCCGCCAATGGAGGCATTGCGGCCCGGCCACGCGTACCCTCAGGACAAGGCAAATGTGAACAAAACCTCAACCTTTACTAGAGGTTGAGAGTCGAAAGGGTCGCCATGGCAACGCCGCAGAACTATCTCGCCGTCATCAAGGTCGTCGGCATCGGCGGAGGCGGCGTCAACGCCATCAATCGCATGATCGAGTTCGGCCTCAAGGGCGTGGAATTCGTCGCCATCAACACCGACGCGCAGCAACTCCTGATGAGTGATGCCGACGTCAAACTCGACATCGGCCGCGAGCTCACCAAGGGCCTGGGCGCTGGCGCCAACCCCGAGGTGGGCAAGCAGGCCGCCACTGACCACGCCGACGAGATCGAGGAGGTGCTGCGAGGCGCCGACATGGTGTTCGTCACCTGTGGTGAGGGCGGTGGCACGGGCACCGGCGGTGCACCTGTCGTCGCCAACATTGCACGGAAGCTGGGTGCTCTCACCATCGGTGTCGTCACCAAGCCCTTCAACTTCGAGGGCAAGCGGCGCTCGTTGCAGGCCGACCAGGGCGTCGATCGGCTGCGTGAGGAGGTCGACACGCTCATCGTCATCCCCAACGACCGACTGTTGGCACTGGCCGACCGCAACATCTCGGTGGTTGATGCCTTCCGCCAGGCCGATACCGTGCTGCTGCAGGGAGTCGGGGGCATCACCGATCTCATCACCACCCCCGGTCTCATCAACCTCGACTTCGCGGACGTCAAGAGCGTGATGAAAGATGCCGGCAGCGCGCTCATGGGAATCGGCGCCGCGCGTGGCGAGGATCGTGCCCTCTCGGCCGCCTCGCAGGCCATTTCCTCGCCCCTGCTGGAAGCGAGCATCGACGGCGCCCGTGGCGTCCTCATCACCATCGCCGGTGGCACCGACCTCGGGCTCTTCGAGATCAACGATGCCGCGCGTCTGGTACAGGCGTCCGCGCATCCGGAGGCCAACATCATCTTCGGCACCGTCATCGATGACACCCTGGGCGACGAGGTCAAGATCACCGTCATAGCCGCAGGCTTCGATGGGGGTGAGCTGCCCAAGGCCAAGGCCGAGCCCGTCGCCGTCATGGAGGAGGCGCCCGTCGCCACAGAGCCGGCAGCTGTATCGGCACCGGCAGTGGCTCCCGCCCCACGTCGTGTCATCTTCGACGACATCGATGTGGCTGATGACGGCCTTGAGGTCCCCGACTTCCTCCGCTGATGCTGCAGGGCACGTTGTCCGTCGCAGGGCGGCCGGCCAAGTGGGCCTTCACAGACCGCCATCATGGTGTGAGTTTGTCGCCCTACGCGTCCAACAACCTGGCCGCGCATGTGGGCGATGATGCTTCACACGTGCGGTCGAATCGTGAGCAACTGCAGGCCCGCTTCGACGGCGGTGAGCTGTCGTGGATGGGGCCGGTGCACGGCGTCGAGGTGGCGCTACTCGACGCAGCCACCGCCATC
>JAKAIC010000151.1 GCA_021814565.1 Actinomycetes bacterium
ACTGGGCAAGGACGAATGCGGGATCAACATATGAGCAACAACATCGATCGCACCGGTCACGTCACTCTGGTGGGTGCCGGACCCAGCGCCGACCTGATCACGGTGGCAGGGCTGCGCGCGCTGCGGGCGGCAGACGTGGTCATCACCGATCGTCTGGTGGACCAGGCCTTGCTGCAGGGGCTGCGCGATGACGTCTATGTGGTCGAAGCTGGCAAGGCGCCAGCCATGCACAAGCAGACGCAGGATGAGATCAACCACCTGCTGGTGCAGTACGCGCGGGAGGGCTGCAACGTGGTGCGGCTCAAGGGTGGCGATCCCTTTGTCTTCGGGCGCGGGGGAGAGGAAGTGCTCGCCTGCCGCGCGGCCGGGGTGGAGGTGACAGTGATCCCGGGAGTCTCCTCGGCAATCGCGGCACCCAGCCTGGCTGACATCCCGGTCACCCATCGAGGTGTGGCGGCGTCCTTCACCGTCGTCAGTGCGCAGAGCCGCGTCGATTTCGAGCAGTTCGCGCATATTGACGGCACGCTCGTCTTTCTGATGGGTGTCTCCAAGCTGCGTGACATCGTTCGTGGCCTGGCGTCAGGCGGGCGCTCCTTGGCGACCCCCGTGGCCTTCATCGAGGATGCCTACGGCAGCGGTGAGCGCATCACGCGTACCTGCTTGGGCGATGCTGCGGTCGTGGCCACGCGCATCTCGCTGCAGAGCCCGGCGGTGATCATCGTCGGCGACGTCGTGAATGTCCTGAGAGACGTGATGGCGAGCGTGCGCGCCGCATGATCGGTGTCGTCCTGCTGGGGCATGGCAGCACCGATCCGCGCGCAGACGTGGCCTTGCAGGAGTTGGTGGCCACGCTGCAGGAGGAGTGGTGGGACGCGGCGATCAGCCACGCCTACCTCGATCATTGCCAACCCACACTGGAAGAGGCCGTGGACTCACTGCCATCCACCGTGCAGCGCATTGTCATCGTGCCCTTGCTGCTGTCCACGGCCTTCCATGCCAAGTTCGACGTGCCGCGTCTGGTCGCAGCGTTGGATGTGCAGCTGCCGCTGTGCACGACCCATCCCTTGGGACCGGATGCCGAACTGGCGGCGGACGCGGTGCGGGATCAGCAGGGGCCGGTGGTGCTGGCCGTGAGCGGAACCTCCGATGCCTCTGCGCAAGCCGCGTTTCTTAACCTGGCCACCTACTTGCAGGCGCTGCGTAGGGAGCCGGCGGTGATCGGCTATGCCTCGATGGCCGTGCCCCATGTTCCTGAAGCCATCGTGCGATCAGCGGCCAAGGCCGTGGTCTGTTTCACGCTCTTCCCAGGCGTCTTCTCCGACCGCATCGCCCGGGCCGCAGCCGAAGCGGGGATTCCCAGCACGCAGCCCTTGTGGCGCCAAGCGCGTGTGCGGACGCTCATCAGAGAGCGGGTGGAGCAGGCGCTGGCGCTCGAGTAGCTCAATGCCAGTGGTGCTCGACTTCCGCGCGGGAAGTGCCGGGATAGTCGAATTCCGCTTGCCAGGAAAGCGCGTCGAAGGGACAGACCTCCACGCAGATGCTGCAGTTCATACAGCGTGCGAAGTCGATCCGGAAGTCGTCCAGCAGGTTGATGGTGCGCGGCCTGGCCAGTGCAGCGGTTTCCGGGTCCACGGCCTGATGGCTGTCGAGGCTGATGCACCAGGTCGGGCACTCGCGCACGCAGAGCATGCATGCGGTGCACTTCGCCGGATCGAGCTCCAGGATGCCACGGGGGATGGTCATGCCGACACCCCCGGTGGGCGATGGCGCCGATGGGCGATGACGCCGCCGGGCTCCTTCTCGCCCGGCCATGCCACCTGTCGTGCCGCCAGCAAGGAGTCCTTGCGCATGGGCGGCAGGGCGGCCGCTGCGGAGAGCAGCAAGGGTGCTGTGTCGTGTCCGTGGAAGCGGATGCCGAACATCTCCGCCGCTTCACGCTCGTACCACGCGCAGCGCGGGAGCATGGTCACGAGTGAATCGATACCAGCTTCTGCGTTGCTTGCGAGCACTGCCTGATTGCCGTCGTGATCGGCCAGGCGAAGCCACACCTGCAGGCCTCCGTTGTCGATCCCGATGAGCGTCACGAACTCCGTGAAACCGTTGGCCATTTCCGCCTGCACCGCGCTCAACCAGGCGCTGGCGTCAACTCGCTGCACGAGCCATCACCTGCTGTGCGGCTTGTGCCACCGACGACCAGAAGACCGAAGGTGGTGGCGGGCAGCCGGGGACGAGGAGATCGGCAGTGGTCCAGCCCTGGACGACGGCTTCGGAATCCCAGTAGGGGCCACCGCTGGAGGCGCAGACGCCGAAGGCCAGCACAGCCCGGGGCTGAGCAGCGGCCCGGATGGCCTGCTCGATGCGTGGCAGGCTGGCACGGGTTATGGTTCCCGCGATCACGACCACGGTGACATCCGGTTGATCGTCTGCTGCCACCCAACGGACACCGTTAACGGCAACCGGGTCCTGCCATGCCGTCGCCACCTCCACGGCGCAACAGGCCAGGAGCAGGGGCTCAACAGCAACGCGCAGGTGCGCCACAGTGGTGTGCGCTCGACTATCGGTAGTTGACGAATTGCGTGGCGAAGTCGAGGTCGGCGCCCTTCACCAGGGCAATGACCTGCTGCAGGTCGTCGCGTGATTTGGCGGTGACGCGGATCTCCTCGCCCATCACCTGCGTCTTGACCGCCTTGGGCCCCTGGTCCTTGATGAGCTTGTTGATCTTCTTGGCCTGCTCCTGGGAGATGCCCTGCTTGATCTTGCAGGTGATCTTGGAGTCCCTGCCCGAGAGGCGCGGCTCGCCGGCGTCAATGCATTTGAGGCTGAGCTGGCGCTTCACCACCTTCTCCTTGAACACGTCCAGCGCTGCCTTGACGCGGTCCTCGGAATTGGCCACCAGCTCGATGACATCGTCGCCCTTCCAGTCGATGTCGGCGCCGGTGTTCTTGAAATCGAA
>JAKAIC010000047.1 GCA_021814565.1 Actinomycetes bacterium
CTTCTGCGCGGCAAAGCCCAGGGCTGCGCCCCGCGGCCCCAGCAGCGGCACATCGACATCGGTGGCCACCAGCAACTCGCCGTCTTCGAAGTGCTTGAGTGCGGGGAGCAGTTCGACGCGGGCAACGCGCACCAAGGGGGCCGGGCCCTGATGCAGTGGTACTTCGCCTCCCATCGCGTCGTAGGCCTTGGCATGGAGCCGGGCCAACATGCCCGCTCCGCCATCGCAGACGTTGGTGCCGCCGAGGCCGATTACCAGGCGACGGGCACCGACCTCCCACGCCTGGTGGAGCAGGTCGCCCAGGCCTATCGAGCGCGCGGTCATCACGTCGAGCCCGCGATCCAGGCCCACCACCTGAGCGGATTCGAGGTAAGCGGTAGCGCCGTCCATGCACCATTCCGCCTGCGCCTCGCCCCCCAGCGAGTGGCGGGCCGTGGTGACGCGCACCGGCACTCGGTGGGCGACTGCCATGGCGCGCACGAATCCGGGCCCGCCATCGGAGAGCGGCTTCACCAGCAGCTCATGCTGGGGACGAGCCCGCAGCCAGCCTTCGGCGATGGCCGCAGCCGCCTCTTCCGCCGCCAGCGTGCCCTTGAAGGCATCGGTCGCCACCAGAATGCGCATCCGCCCACCGTATCTGCGAAACTAGGCGCATGCTCACCGAACCCCAGGCAACTCCGCTGGCCCTGCTGCTCATGGGTCGTGACGAGGATCTGCGCAGCGAGCGAGGGGTCTCCTGCCCCGGCGAGTTGCCGCTTGCCAGCGACCCGGATCTGGTGGAACGCGCCCGTGCTGCCAGGCAGCGCCTGGGCGACCGCGTCTTCATCCTGGGCCATCATTACCAGCGCGACGAGGTCATCCAGTTTGCGGATGTCACCGGCGACTCCTTCAAGCTGGCGCAGTCGGCCGCGGCCCGTCCGGACGCCGAGTTCATCGTCTTCTGCGGAGTGCACTTCATGGCGGAGTCGGCGGACATCCTGACCTCTGACCGGCAGCAGGTGATCCTCCCCGACCTCGCCGCCGGCTGTTCGATGGCGGACATGGCGGCCATCGACCAGGTGGAGAAGGCCTGGGCGCACTTCGAGGAACTTGGTATCGCCGATCAGGTCACGCCCATCACCTACATGAACTCGACCGCCGCGATCAAGGCCTTCACCGGCCGGCACGGCGGCAGTGTATGCACGTCCTCCAATGCGGAACGCGCCCTGGCCTGGGCCTTCGCATCGAAGCCCAAGATCTTCTTCCTGCCCGATCAGCACCTGGGCCGCAATACCGCAGTGTTGCAGGCCGGCCAGTCGCTCTCGGATTGCGTGGTCTACGACCCCTACCAGCCCAACGGCGGCCTCAGCGACACGCAATTACGTGAGGCGTCGATGATCCTGTGGCGCGGCCACTGCTCCGTGCACGGCCGCTTCACCGAGGACAACGTACGTGAGGTACGCGAGCGGATTCCGGGCGTACGTGTGATGGTGCACCCGGAATGCCGTCACCAGGTGGTGACCGCCGCCGACCTCGTGGGCTCCACCGAATACATCATCCGACAGGTCGCTGCTGCTCCGCCCGGCACGGCATGGGCGATCGGTACCGAGCTCAATCTGGTACGCCGGCTGGCCACGCAGCATCCTGAACAGCAGATCGTCTATCTCGACAAGACCGTGTGCTACTGCTCCACCATGAATCGCATCGATCTGCCACACCTGGTGTGGACGCTGGAGCAACTTGCCGATGGCATCGTCTCCAACCGGATTCGAGTGGATGCCGACGACGCCCACTGGGCGCGCGTCGCGCTCGACCAGATGCTCGCACTGCCCGCCGCTCCAACAGCCGACTAGGAAGCACATGACCGAGCCACAGCAGTCCCCCGGCAAGGGCCGGCCCACGCCCACGCGAGCGGAGGCCGAGGCCGCCCGACGCACCAAGGCCAAACTGCCGACCGATGCCAAGGCCGCGCGCAAGGCCATGCGCGCGCGTGCCGCCGCCGAACGCAATGCGCAGCGCATGGCGCTGTACACCGGCGATGAGCGCGGCCTGCCGGCCCGCGATCAGGGCGCGATCCGCAAACGCCTGCGACAGATGATCGACTCACGGTTGTCTACCGGCGAACTCTTCCTACCGGTTGCCGTCTTCGTCATGTTCGCGGCCTTCATCCCGAACAAGACGGTGATCCTGCTGGTCAACAGCGTGTGGTCGTTACTGCTGATTGCCGTCATCGCCGATTCGCTGTGGGTAGCTATGCGGGTGCGTCAGATGCTCAAGCGCGAGTTCCCCGAAAGTGCGCGCACCATGGGGCATGTCGGCTACGCCATTGTGCGCTCCCTGACCATGCGCCTGATGCGCCTGCCCAAACCGCGCTATGCGATCGGTGGCCAGCCCAGAACCCCCAAGATTCCAAAGGCCTACAGGCAATAAGGCAGGCATGGCGAGGGGCACGCACCTATCGGTGCGTGCCCCTCGCCATGCCTGCCTACGGTCGCGGGTTGGGCGCGATCGTCAGCTCGGGATCGGTGATAGCGACCGGGGCGAGCGCGGCATCGATCGCCGCCATCACATCCGAGCTCAGCTTGACACCGGAAGCCTTCACGTTCTCGTGCACCTGCTCCGGGCGCGTGGCACCCATGATGGCCGATGACACGTTGTCATTCTGCAGCACCCAGGCCAGCGCCAACTGACCCATGGTGAGGCCGAGGTCGGCGGCGATGGGCTGCAACTGCTGTACCGCGATGAGCACCTCCTCGCCCATGAGTCGCTGGATGAATCCCTTGCCCGCATCGCTGGTGGCACGTGAGCCTTCAGGAACCGGCTGCCCGGGCTTGTATTTCCCGGACAGCACGCCCTGCGCCATGGGCGACCATACGATCTGGCCGATGCCGAGCTCACGGGACGCGGGGATGACCCGCTCCTCGATGACGCGGTAGAGCGCGGAGTACTGCGGCTGGTTGGAGACGAGCCGGTCGAAGCCCATGTCATCGGCGATGCGCGCCGCTTCACGCAGCTGCTCGGCACTCCATTCGCTTACGCCCACATACAGCACCTTGCCCTGGCGCACCAGATCGTCGAAGGCACGCAAGGTCTCCTCAAGCGGTGTCTCCACGTCCATACGATGTGCCTGGTACAGATCGACGTAATCCATCTGCAGGCGACGCAGCGAGGCATGCAGCGATTCGGTGATGTGCTTGCGTGAGAGGCCGCGATCGTTGGCGCCATCACCCATCGGCCAGTAGACCTTGGTGAAGACCTCGAGGCCCTCCCGACGCTGGCCCCTGAGCGCGCGACCCAGCACCTCCTCCGCTCTGCCCGCGGCATAGACGTTGGCAGTGTCGAAGGTGGTGATGCCGCAGTCCAGCGCCGCTTTCACGCAGGCCCTGGCCGCGTCCTCCTCGACCTGCGATCCGTGGGTGATCCAGTTGCCGTAGGAGATCTCTGAGACTTTGAGGCCGCTCTTGCCAAGATGTCGGAATTCCATACCCAGAAGCCTAAACGTCGGCAGCCGTCGGCAGCCCGGTGTGCCACCAGTTGGCGCGCGCTTTGACGCGACCTGCGCAACGTGGTGCAATGGCCCCACAACTTCATACGACTGTGTTCAGGGGAAGATCGGTGAGAAACCGACGCTGACCCGCAACCGTGAGGGATGCCTGCATCCTGAGCCGGATTACCTGACCCAGTCGAACAACCAACCGTCGTGGTCTGCGGTGTGGCATGCACACATGGACCGGATCGGCATTCGCCGGTCCTTTCCTTTTGCCTTCCAAATCGTCGACCCGTTCCGCGAAAGATTCCCCGCGCCACGGTGCAGGGAATGTCACGAGAGGAAGTCCGTGTTAAACACGACCCTTCGCAGAACGGGATCAGCAATCGTCGTCGCCCTGCTGGGCGCCGGCATCGCTGCCGTTCCTGCTCACGCCACCACCGGTCTCTTCGGTACCCAGGATGCGACTTACGACGGTGTCTACCGTCAGTCGCTGGTTATCGCCGGTCTCCGTGCCGCACACGTTGCGGTGCCCAAGCCGGCAGTCGCCTGGCTTCAGGCGCAGCAATGCGCCGACGGCGGCTTCCAGTCGCTGCGCACGGATACCAGCAAGCCATGTACCGCGCCCGATCCCGCGAACTATGCCGGCGAAGACTCCAACTCCACGGCGGCAGCCGCCTTCGCCTTGGCTGCTCTGGGCGACAGGAAGCGGGCCAGCCGAGCCGTGGTCTACCTGCGAAGGCTGCAGAATGTCGACGGCGGCATTCCCTACTACAAGGGCGGCTCCAGCGATGTGAACTCCACCGCCATGGCGATGCTGGGCTTCAAGGCCAACGGTCTCAAGGCGGAGTCGGTCAGGCACGGGGACTTCAACCTCATCGACTACCTCATCACAGCGGCCGTTGGCTGTGAGGGAACTCCCGCCACGCGAGGTGCGTTGGCCTACATGCCGGGCAAGCCCAATATGCCGTCGGACATGGCCACCGTGCAGGCCCTGGCAGCCCTGGCCGCCAAGGTGCCGTGGATGCATCGTGACATGCACGGGCTCCGCGATACGCCCACGCCCACCCTCCGCTGCCCCGGGTCGCTCTCCGACAATCAAGCGCTGCTGCGCAAGGTGGTTGCGGGCTACACCGCTCGCCGACTGGCCGGCAATCACTCACTGATTCCCAATGCCTTCGGCCCCGGCGACGACGTCACATCCTCGGCCTGGGCAGTCATCGGCCTGGCTGGTGCCGACCTGGCGGGTATTCAGGGAACCGCAACCGACATCGCCATCCGCATGGGCGCAAAGCAGTACGTATTCGATGCCAAGGGCAATGCCAATGCCGGCCGTGTCGGTGTGCTGCTGCTGGTGGCGGTCTCCAGGGGGGACAAGCCGACCAGCTTCGGCGGGATCAATCTCATCAAGACAGCGCTGGGAACACTGGGCTCCTGATGCGTGCCTTCCGGACGGTCATCGCCGCAGCGCTCATGGCACTTGCGGCGATGCCGTCCGCACACGCAGCCACCACCTACGCCTACTGGTCGTACTGGCAACTCCACGGCCAGTCATGGAAATACGCAAATGTCGGCCCAGCCATGTCGCCCGCAGTCGATGGTGCCGTGGATGGCTGGCGCTTCACCGTGGCCAGCGAATCCAGGGCCCAGCAACCAAGTGTCAAACCGGACTTCAACAGCGCGTGCGCACATGTCGCCAGACAGTCGGGCAGGGCACGGGTGGCGATCTTCATCGACTACGGCAGCAACGGTCCCGCACCGAGAAGCCTGTGCGCGATCGTCGACAGCGGGTTGTCACGGGCCTCCGCACTGGGCACCGTCGCCAGCCTGCGCCTCAACAATGGCTTCATCTGCGCCATAGACAACTACCCGGCAAAGGGCTGTGGCGATGCCGTGCCGCCCAAAGCGGCGGGCAACGCAAGCAGCGCCGACAGCGGATCAAGCTCGCCCCTCCCCATGATCGTCACCATCGCGCTGGCCGCCATCGCCTTGCTGATCGCGCAGCGCAATGCCCGCAGACAGCGAGGCGGGCCGTGACCAAGCTGCTGCTCCATCATGACCGCTTGGTGCGCTGGCTGCATCCAGTGGCCTGGTGGACCTGGGCTGTGGGCGCCGCCAGCGCGGCATCAATCACAGGAAATCCCTTGGTAATGCTGGGCATCTCAACTGCCGCGCTGTTGGTCATCATGAAGCGCGGGGCTTCGGCGCCGTGGGCCGCATCCGTTGTCCCGCTGGTACAACTGGCCGGCATTGTGGTCTTCGCGCGCATTCTGATGCAGGCGCTCATCGGCGCACCCATGGGCACCCACATCCTGCTCCACCTGCCCCAGGCACCACTGCCCGGCTGGCTCACCGGAGTGCGCTTGGGGGGACCCCTGACCCTGGAGAGCCTGCTCCTGGGCTCCCTTGAAGGCCTGCGTTTCGCCGCAGTGCTCCTCTGCATTGCCGCCGCGTCAACGGTGGCCGCCCCCAGTCGCCTCTTCCGCTCATTGCCATCTCGAGCCGATGACGTGGGCACGCTGCTGATTGTCGCCGGAACCCTGGTACCGCACCTGGTGCAGGATTTCCGCCGGGTATCCGCCGCCCGGCGCTTGCGCGGTCGCCACACCCGGGGTGTCCGTGCGGCCGCGGCGTCACTCACACCGGTGGTGGATGCAGCGCTGGAGCGCAGCATGCAGCTCGCCGCCTCAATGTTCTCCCGCGGCTACGGCCTCGATGTCCGGGCCACCCACCACCGGCCCGACCCCTGGCGTGCCGCGGAGACCGCCGTGGCCGCGTCCGGGCCCGTCTCAGCGGCACTAGTCCTCGCTGGCATCGCCCTCGGCAATGCCTCGACGCTGTCCATCGCACCACTGCAATGGCCCACGCTGCCGCTGAGTTCCGCCCTGGCCATCCTCGCTGCGTGCCTGCCTGCCTTCCTCACGCCGGAGACACCGACGACCGACCGCCCTGAGCCGGTGTGACGTGGGCGTTCGCTTCGAGCACGTGTCATTCACCTATCCGGATGCGGCGGCGCCAACGTTGCAGGACGTGCATCTCGCGGTAGGGGAAGGCGAATTCGCACTGGTGGTCGGGGAAACTGGCGTCGGCAAGTCGACCCTGCTCCGGCTCATCAATGGCACGGTTCCGCATCTCACCGGTGGTCTCCTGGCCGGTGACGTCGTGGTGCGGGGACATTCCATCCGCGACACGCAACCCAACGGCTTTGCCGCGCTGGTGGGCGTGGTTCCGCAGGATCCCGTCACCAGCTTTGTCTCCGATGTGGTCGAGGACGAACTCGCCTACACCATGGAACGACTGGGCCTGAGCGCTGCCACCATGCGCAAGCGCATCGAGGAGACGGTGGACGTCATGGGGCTCGAATCCCTGCGCGGACAGGCCATTCGCACCTTGTCGGGCGGGCAGTTGCAACGGGTGGCCATTGCCTCGGTCCTGGTGGCGCATCCGGCGATCCTGGTCCTCGACGAACCGACAAGCGCACTCGATCCCAGTTCAGCGGACGACGTGCTCGCCGCGTTACAGCGTCTGGTCCATGACGTCGGTATCACCGTGGTCATCTCCGAGCATCGGCTGGAACGGGTGCTGCAATATGCCGATCGCGTCATTGCCGTTGGCAACAACGGCCGGGTGCGTATCGAGAGTCCGCGCGCCATCATGGCGAATGCTGCAAGTGCACCCCCCATCATCGAGTTGGCGCAGCGGTTGGGCTGGGACCCGGTGCCGCTCACCGTCCGCGAGGCGAGGGCCTCGGCAGTGGCGCTGCGCGAGCGACTGCTCGACAGGCAACCGCCACTGCGGTTGGTGCAAGCAGACGCCGAACCCCCGATCCGCCTCGATCGGGCCACCGTGCGCTACGGCCGACACACTGCCCTGGCAGAGTTGTCGTTGGCAGTCAACCGCGGCGAGATCTGCGTGCTCATGGGTCGCAACGGAGCGGGCAAGTCCACCCTGTTGCGGGCGCTGGCCGGCAGCCTGGTCCCGCAGGCCGGACAGGTGCGCGTTTCCGGTCTCGACCCGGCGCGTCTATCCGGCAGCGAGGTCCCCCGGCACATAGGCGTGGTGCCGCAGCAGCCGGGCGACCTGCTGCTGGGCTCCCGTGTGGCGCAGGAATGCCGCGAGGCCGATCACGACGGCGGCCTCGCGCCGGGATCCACACGCTCCCTGCTGGCCCTGCTGGCCCCGGAGATCGACGACGACGCCCATCCGCGTGACCTCTCCGAAGGGCAGCGACTGTGCCTGGCCCTGGCCATCGTGCTGGCCTCGGAACCGCAGGTGCTGCTGCTCGATGAGCCCACCCGCGGCCTGGACTACGCCGGCAAGGCGCGCCTTCGCGACATCCTGCAGCGGGCTGCCGGTGTGGGAGCCGCGGTGCTGGTGGCAACCCATGACGTGGAGTTCGCGGCCGAATTGGCGCACACCGTGGCGGTCATCGCGGATGGCGAACTGGTCGTCCACGGCACGGCAGCCAATGTGCTCACCACCTCACCGCTCTTCGCACCCCAGGTGTCCAAGGTGCTGGCACCGCAACACTGGCTCACAGTCAACGAAGTAGTCGAGGCATGGCACGCCTGACCTCCAACCTGCTGCTCGCGATCGCCAACCTCGTAGGGGCACTGGCCTTCGCCTGGCCCTTCGTGTTCAGCAGCGTCGACGGTGCGCGACTGGTGCCCTATGCATGGGCGGTGGTGCTGCCGGTGACCTTGGTCATCGTCGCCCAGTCGCTGCTCGCCCACGACCGCGACATACGTCGCGTGACAAGATCGGAAACACTGGTGGCGCTGGCAGCAGCCGTGCGGCCGCTGGGAGCCGGCGTTGCCGGACTGGAGCCCATCTGGGCCGTGATCCTGCTTTCCGGCCGAGCCCTCGGCGCGCGCGCCGGGTTCGTGATCGGTGCACTGGCCATCGCCATCAGCGCCCTCATCACGGGCGGTGTCGGGCCCTGGATGCCGTACCAGATGGTGGTTGCCGCCTGGGCGGGTGCGCTGCCCGGATTGCTGCCCCGGCTGCGCGGGCGGCCGGAGGTGTTGTGGATGGCCGGCCTGGGACTGGTCACGGGCATCGTCAGCGGGGCCCTGCTCAACCTCTGGTTCTGGCCCCTCGCCATCGGGCTCACCCCGGAAATAGCCTTCACCCCCGGAGCGTCTGCACTCAGCAACGGGCTGCACTGGCTGCACTACGGCTTGCTCACGAGCATGGGTTTCGACGTGCCCCGCGCCCTGGTGACAGCCACCCTGCTGGCGCTCACCACACCTAGGCTCCTGCCCATCCTGCGCCGCGCCACCAGGCGCGCCACCTTCACTGCCGTCATGCAGGGGGCCGATCCAGCACAATGAGCGCATGCTGGACGAGCTGCTGCAGCGCATCGAGGCGGTGACGGCAGCCTCGCAGGCGCCGCTGGACTGGTGGCGCGCGGTACGGATCCCCGGGCCTACCGTGGAACTGCAGGCGAGCGCCCACAGCTGGGAGGCAGGCACCCACGACGTCAACGCTGCCATCGACGCCGGCGCGACGACGCTGCTGCTCGTGCAGTTGGAGCCTGCGGGTGCGCTGGCACGGGCGCTGGGCGCGGTGTTCTGCAGAACCGACGCCACCGCAGTGGTACCAGTGTGCGCATCCGATCTGGACTGGATGGGCGAATGTGCCACCATTCGCGATGCCATGCCAGAGGTCAGGGAGCGCTTGGCGGACCTGCCGTCGCTACTTCGCGCTGATGCCTGCTTGGCCTGGACCACGGCGGCCATCCTGCAGGCTGCCGCCCGGCGCACTCCCATCATCGCCAGTGGGGCCGCGGTCAGCATGGCCGCACTCTGTGCGGCGCGCCTGGCCCCAGCCGCGGAACAGTGGGTGGCGGTGGGCCTGGCCGATGGAGACCCGGCGGGGGTCCTGGCGCGCAGCCGTCTTGGCAAGCAGGCCTGGCTCACCAGCAGCATCGAGCTCGGTCACCAAGCCCATGTCGGCATGCTCATGACGGCAGCCGCTGCCCTGGACGAACAGCGCTGAGAGCGAACCCCGACCGGTATCAGCGGTTGACGCTGGTCCCCTTCACGAAGGGCGGCCGCACCACTTCGCACAGCAGGCTGCGGCCTCGAACGTCGATGACCACCTGGGCGCCGTCGACGATGGAGGAATCGAGGTAGGCCAAGGCGATGCCCTGCTTGAGGGTCGGTGAGAAAGTGCCGGACGTGGTCTCCCCCAGGAGCGTCCCGCCCACCTCATCGCCGTACACCGACATGTGGCCGCGCGGAATGCCGCGTTCCAGTGCCAACAAGCCGCGGAGGGTGCGCTGGGGACCGGCGGCCTTCTCCGCCAGCAGGGCCTCACGTCCGCTGAACCGCGGCTTGGACCAACCGACTGCCCAGCCGACGCGCGCCTGCACCGGCGTGATGGAGGTTGAAAGCTCCTGACCGTGCAACGCGTAGCCCATTTCCGTGCGCAGGGTGTCGCGAGCCCCCAGGCCGACGGGCATGGCACCGGCAGCCGTCGCCGCATCCCAGAGCTTGACGATGGTGGCGTTGTCGGTGACCAGTTCGAACCCGCGTTCACCGGTGTACCCGGTACGGCAGATCATGACCGCGGCACCATCGAATTCGGCGTCCACGAAGCTCATGTACTCATGGGCGTGGGGCAGGCCCAGCGCCTGCATGACCCCATCCACCTGGGGCCCCTGGATGGCGAGAATGCCCTGTTCGTAGTGCCGGTTCTCCAAGCTGACGCCGGCGGGAAGGCGCTCGGCGATGTAGGGCGCGACCACGTCGGCGTTACCGGCATTGGGCACGATACGGATCTCCTGCGCCGAACGACGGTAGACGATGAGATCATCGATGGCGCCGCCGCTCTCATTGCACAGCAACGAATACTGGGCCTGCCCGTCAGCCAGGCGGTTGATGTCGTTGGTGACGATGGCGTTGACCGCTTCCAGCGCGCCCTCACCACGGATGCGCAATTTGCCCATGTGCGAGACATCGAAGATACCCACCGCCTCCCGCACAGCAGCGTGCTCGGCGACGATGCCCTGGTACTCGATGGGCATCTCCCAGCCCGTGAAGTCCACCAATTTGGCACCGAGAGCGGCATGACGATCATGAAGGGGCGTGTACTTGAGTTCGGTCACCAGCAGAACGTATGCGCATGGCGCGGGTGGAAGTAGTGCGGCGGCAGGGGCAGGATGCACTCATGACAACACTTGCGCTGAGCGGCGCCGCACCCGCGTGCGACGCCCATATCGTGTACATCCGTCCCATCGCCCGAGGTGGCCTTGCGCTGCTCGGTGATCACAAGCTCAAGCGACCAGCGGCGCTGGTCGACGCGCTGCTCGCGGTCGATGCGAAGGGCACCGTCGGCGAGATCACCATGGTTCCCGCGGGAGCCACCACCACCGCTCCCATGGTGGTAGCGATCGGCCTGGGCAAATCGGACGACCTCGACCAGGTACGTGCCGGCGCCGGAAGTGCCATGCGCGCACTCACCGGCCGCAAGAAGGTGGCCCTGGTGCCGCCGGCGGAGGATGCATCGACCGTGCGTGCTGTGGTTGAGGGCGCGCTCATGGGTGCCTACGCCTTCGACGAGTACCGCACCGTGAAGTCGCAGATGCACCCTCCGGTGAAGGCCATCGTGCTGCTCATCGACAATCCGGACGCAGATTTGAAGGCAGCAGTAGCACGCGGCCGTGCCACTGCCGAGGCCGTGAACGCCACGCGCGATCTCGCGAACACGCCGGCCAACGATCTCTATCCAGCCAGCTTCGTGGAGCGTGCCCAGGCCGCCGTGGCGGGCCTGCCGCTCACGGTCGAGGTGCTGGACGAGCAGGCACTGGCAGCACAGGGCTATGGAGGCATCATCGCGGTGGGCAAGGGCTCCAGCCGGCCGCCCCGCCTGCTGCGCATCGCATACCGTCCTGCTGGCGCCAGCAAGCACCTGGCCCTGGTCGGGAAGGGCATCACCTTCGACACCGGCGGTATCTCGCTCAAGCCGGGTCTGGGACAGTTCGAGATGAAGACCGATATGTCCGGTGCCGCTGCGGTCGTACAGTCGATCGCCGCCATCGCCAAGACCGGTCTGGCGCTCAATGTCACCGCCTACGCGGCACTGGCCGAGAACATGCCGGGTTCCAAGGCCCAGCGTCCCGGCGACGTCTTCACCTCCTACTCGGGCAAGACGGTGGAGGTGCTGAACACCGACGCCGAGGGGCGCCTGGTGTTGTGTGATGCGCTGACGCGTGCCCAGGAGGACAAGCCAGACGTCATCATCGACGTGGCCACCCTCACCGGGGCCTGCGCGATTGCGCTGGGACCGTTGATGTCCGCGATCCTGTGCAACGACGATGACCTCTCCGCCGCCGTGATGCAGTCCGCCCAAGCGGCGGGCGAGCACATGTGGCCGTTGCCGCTGCCCGCCATGTACAAGGACATGCTGCATTCCAAGATTGCAGATCTCCAGAATGTCAAGGAGATGGCGCCGCCGGCCAAGGGCGGCACCATAGCGGCCGGCCTCTTCCTGCAGGAGTTCATCAACCCCGGCCAGAAGTGGGCGCATCTCGATATTGCCCCCACTGCCTTCAACAACGGCGCAGCCTTCGGATACACGCCGGTCGGATCCACCGGAGCTGCCGTGCGCACCTTCATCGAGTACGCACACCGCCTGGTCTGACCGCAGCGCGTGACATTGGCGACATTTCGGGGGTCCGGCAATATGCCGGGCCCCCGTTGCGTTGCCTACTGCGTCCACCCTTCGGCCCCCGCTTTGCCAGACCCTTCAGCGATGGGAGAATCCGGACATCGGCGGTTAGGAGCTATTCGTGTTTGATGTCGTCATTCTCGGCGGAGGCAGCGGCGGTTACGCCTGCGCATTGCGGTCCGCGGAGTTGGGCCTGAAGGTGGCGCTCATCGAGCGGGACAAGCTCGGTGGCACCTGTCTGCACCGCGGCTGCATCCCCACCAAAGCCCTGCTGCACGCCGCCGAGGTTGCGGACACCGCCCGCGAGGCCGAGAAGATCGGCGTCCAGGCCAGCCTCACCGGCATCGACCTGCCCAAGGTCAACCAATATCGCGACGGAGTCGTGGGTCGCCTGTACAAGGGCCTGCAGGGTCTGGTGAAGAGCCGCGAAATCACCTACATCGAGGGCAACGGTCGAGTGGTCGCGCCCAACGCCGTCGAAGTCAATGGCGAGCGCATCGAGGGTCGGAACCTGGTCCTGGCCACCGGCTCCTACTCGCGCAGCCTTCCCGGCCTGGAAATCGGCGGTCGCGTCATCACCTCCGATCAGGCGTTGAACCTCGACTGGATCCCCGGCAAGGTCCTCGTGCTCGGTGGCGGCGTCATCGGTGTCGAGTTCGCCAGCGTCTGGAAGTCATTCGGCGCGGACGTCACAATCATCGAGGCACTCCCCCGCCTGGTCCCGGCGGAGGACGAGGCCGTGAGCAAGACCCTGGAGCGCACATTCCGCAAGCGCGGCATCAACTTCTCCACCGGTGTCCGCTTCGCGTCCGTGGCACAGGATGAACACTCCGTGACCGCGACCCTGGAGGACGGCAAGTCCTTCACCGCCGAGATCATGCTGGTCGCCGTGGGTCGTGGGGCCAATGGGACCGGACACGGCTTCGAGGAGATCGGTGTCACGGTTGATCGTGGCTGGGTACCGACCAACGAGCGTCTCGCCACCAATGTGCCCGGCGTCTACGCCGTGGGCGATCTGGTGCCGGGCCTGCAGCTCGCCCATCGCGGTTTCCAGCACGGCATCTTCGTGGCCGAGGAGATCGTCGGGCTCGCGCCGCGCGTGATCGAGGACAGGGCCATCCCCAAGGTCACGTACTGCGAGCCGGAGATAGCCTCCATCGGCTACACCGAAGCCCAGGCCAAGGAGAAGTTCGGCGCCGACAACATCGAGGCCTACGAATACAACCTGGGCGGCAACGGCAAGAGCCAGATCCTGGGCACCGCT
>JAKAIC010000152.1 GCA_021814565.1 Actinomycetes bacterium
CCCTAGGGCCCGCCGCATGAACGCCCGGTGAAGATCGGCACCGGGCCAGCGCCTGGGCGGTTGCACGTCAGATCGCCACCCCCGGGGTCGTGCGACGAACAACCGACGGAACCGAGCGCGGTTGCAGCTGAAATCGCCACCCCCAGGGTCGTGCGACGAACAACCGACTGCGAACGTGCGAAGGCCCGGCCGCCGTGCCGCTCTGGAGCGGGCGCGCGGAGACCGGGCCGGTGTAACTAGATGAGCGAGAGCTGCTCGAGCTTGGCCTTGAGGGCGGGGTTGCTGGGCTCGGTGAGGTGCGTGCCATCGGGGAAGACGATGACGGGGATGGACTGCGCACCCTGGTTGTACTCGAGCACCTTGCCGATCGCTCCTTCCGTCTTCTCGGTGTCGATGTACGTGTACTCGACGCCCAGTTCGTCCAGTTGGCGCTTGCTGCGTCGGCAGTCGCCGCACCAGTCAGCACCGTAGAACTCGATCATGACCCACCCCTTGCTGCATTCGCGATCGTTGCGCCGACCGCCTTATTTCTGAGACAACGACGCTACCGCGTGCCCGATTCCCCACAGACCACGCCGGTAGGCAGCTGCGTGGGACACCTCACTCTCCGTGAGAGGCTGCCGTCATGTCTCGTCGCGGCGCCGCCATGTTCATCGCCCTCGCGGTCGTCTGGGGCATCCCCTACTTCTTCATCAAGATCGTGGTGCAGGAGGTCTCGCCGTCGCAGTTGGTGTTCCTGCGCTGCGGACTGGCCGCCCTCATCATGCTGCCGCTCGCCTGGCGGGACGGCTCCATCGTCCTCGCCCTGCGCAAATGGCGCTGGGTGCTGGCCTTCGCCGCCTTCGAATTCATCGGACCCTGGTACCTGCTGGCGGCAGCGGAGCAACGCATCACCTCCTCGCTGGCCGGGCTGCTGCTGGCTGCCGTGCCACTGTTCTCCACCATGCTCGGCCGCTTCCTGGGTGACCACTCGGCCACCCACTGGAGGCGGCTGCTGGGACTGTTCGTGGGTTTCGCGGGTGTGGGCCTGCTGGTGGGTATCGACGGCATCAACGGGTCCATCGATTACGCCGCCGTCGCCATGATGCTGTTCGTCTCGATGGGCTACGCCATCGCGCCCCAGATCTCCGCGCGCAAACTGCAGGGCGTCTCCACCATGGGTGTCGTGGGCCTGAGCATGCCCATGGTGAGCGCGTTCTACGCCATCCCCGCCTTGGCCTCGTGGCCGGCAGTCGGCATCTCCAACAAGGCCTGGGGCTCGCTGCTCTTCCTGGCCGTGGTGTGCACGGTTATTGCCTTCGAGATCTTCTTCCGGCTCATCGCCCTGCTGGGCCCGGTGCGGGCCTCATTGGTGACCTACCTGAACCCCGTGGTGGCCATTGCCTTGGGGGTGGCAGCGGCGGGCGACACCATCACCCGCGGCATGCTGCTGGGATTCCCATTGGTGCTGCTGGGGTCGTTCTTCGCGGCCAGACCTCCACGGCCGGTCGCGCAAGCCGCCCTGGCCGAGAGCTGACGCCCGCCCCACCGCACTTCTGCCACTTGAACGCGCGTTCACGCGGTAACTGCCGCGTGAACGCGCGTTCAAGTGGCAGAACTACACGTTCCACCACAGGGTGACGTTCTCGCGCGCTTGGGCGGGGAGCGAGCGCATGAAGTTGCGCACCTCGCCATCACGTGAGGCCGGCAGGCACAGTCGGATGCGCATGAAGCGCACGGCCATGTCCTCATCGATCATGGGCTTCTGCAGCACGGTGCTGGTCTCCACCTGCACCTCATAGCCCAGCGAGCGCACGGCTTGTGCGGCATCGAGCGCCGTGGGCGTGGTCGGTCGTTCCACTCCCCAGAAGTGTTGCCAGTACAGGGAATTGTCGGATTGCGGGTGGTGCATCGGCAGCTCCACGACCACCCGGTTGCGCGCATGCGAGGACAGCGCCTGCACGAAGGGCTGCAATTCGGGCACGTTGTAGAAGACGTGATGGCAGGTGACGACGTCCGCGACCGGCACGGCATCGGCGACGGCAGGCCAGTCCCCCAGGAAGGTCTGGCTCGTGATGCCGCGCTGCTGGGCCGAGAGCGTGAACTTCTCCAGCATGGGGGCCTGGTGGTCGACGCCGATCACGTGGCTGGCCGGTGGCACACAGGCAAAGGCGGCCTTGCCACCACCGCAGCCCACGTCCAGCAGCGACGAGCCCAGCCCGGCGCGGGCGACGGCATGCGAAGGTGAGTCGGGGATGACGTCAAGGGCGGTGACGTCGAAGAGTTCGACAGGGTGGATCCAGGGTGACTCCGGCGCCTGCGCGAGGATGTGCTCGGGGATGCGCCACAGGCCCAGGGCCTCGCGCCAATGGTCAAAGGGCTCACGGAACTCGTCTCATCTCATGGCGACGGGAGCAGTCCGGACAGCCGGAAGCACCCTCGGCGTTTGACCTAGGCCAACGACAGGAAGAGCTTCTCCAGCTCCTCGGACGACATCGGCGAGTCGTCTTCATTGGCGCACTGCTTGATGCCGTTCGCCACCACCTTGAAGCCGGCACGGTCGATGGCCTTGGAGGCCGCGGCCAACTGCGTGACGATGTCCTTGCAAGTGCGGCCGTTCTCGATCATGGAGATGACGCCATCGATCTGGCCACGCGCGCGCTTGAGGCGGGCGACGATGTCACCGGCCACTGCTTCTTCGATCTGCATGCCAGCAACTGTACGCCTGATACCCATACCCGTACCCCGCAACATGGGAATCCCAAGGCAGGGGCTGGCGCGGCAACCCCTACCCCGTATCTGCGCCCACCACCGCGGAGCCACAGCCGGGCCCGAGAACGCGCCCGGCGCAGCGCTGTTTCGGCGCCAACCGCCGCTCGGGCGGGCGCAGTGGGCGGCCCGCGGGCAGCACCGGCGCAGCCGGACCGAGCTG
>JAKAIC010000153.1 GCA_021814565.1 Actinomycetes bacterium
CTGGTCTTCTCGGACAGGCAGCGGCGGGGCAAGGCAGCCCTGATCCTCACCGGCATCATCGCGCTGGCGGCATCCGACATCCAGGCCCTGGCAGTTTCGCTGGCGGGCTCCGCAGCGCCGACTCGCGCCTACCAATTCGGCACCCTGCTCGGCTACGCCTTTATTGCCATCGCTGCGGCAAGCGTCTTCGCGGAGATGGAGGCAAGCCGTGAGCCGGTTGCCCTGCGCCGCCTGGGCCGCTTCGAGTCCTGGGCCGAGTTCACGTTCGTGGTCATGGCCATGGCCACCCCGCCGTTCACGGGCTTCACCCTGGATCTCCTGACCGACAGCGGTGTCACACCTGCGGTCCATGCGGCCGCGCACCTGGTGAGTGAGTCGGGGAGCGCGGTCTTGCTGGCACTGGTAGCCACCAGGATGCTCATCGTCCGTCGCACCGGGATTTCAACCCTGGACCGGCTGATGCACATGTCACGGGCCACCGAGAGTGCGCAGGATGGCATCGTCATCCTTGACCGCAACAACCTGGTGCTGGAGGTGCATGCAGGCTTCAGCTCCCTGTACGGCTGGAGCGCAGACGAGCTGGTGGGTCGGGATCTGCGGATTCTGGATCACGGCGACCAGCCGGAGGTGTTCTGGGAAACCGTGCAAGCAGCGGTGGAGAAGTACGGCACCTGGACCGGACAGGTCCAGAACCGCGACAAGCTGGCCCGCGCCATCCCGGTTCGTCTCACGTTCTCCGCAGTGCTCGATGATCTGGGACGTCTGGTGGGCTATACGCAGGTGCATCACGACCTGCGCTCGGAGATGGACCTGGCGAGCGTCGCGCAGCGGCTCGACCAGGAACACGAAGGGCATGCTGCAGCGCAGACCATCGCCACCTCGGAACTGCCGCTGCAGGACGCCCTGGACGCGGCCTGCCGATTGCTGGTGTCCAAGCCGGAGATCGCATCCGCCTTCGTCTGTGCGCTGCGCGATGGCGACTACGAAGTTCTTGCTGTCGCCGGTGCGCTTGCCGCTTCCATCCAGCCCGGCCACAGCCTCCCCGTCCACATGGGTGACTCAGTGGTCGCAACCGTGCACGCGCATCCGGTGCTGCTGCCCTGGCGAGAGACACCTCGAGGGGCGGCAGCCACGCCCTGGGACCAGTTCGCGCAGGCGGGCTCCGGCACCGGGCTTCCCCTCATCGCCTTTGCGCCGGTGCGCGTGGGCGATGCGCTGGTGGCGGTGATCGGCGTCTGCAACCGCGACGCCACTCCCGCATCGAGTCTGGTCAGCGTGATGCCGGCACTCGGCGCCTTCTCGAGCACGCTCGCCGTGCAAGTGGGGCCGGCCATCGAACGCAGAATGGCCCGTAAGCAGGAGGTGCTGGCCGTCTCCAACCTGATCGCGCAGCACGATTTCCAGACCGTGTTCCAGCCCATCTGCGACCTCCTCACCGGCACTCCCGTGGGGTACGAGGCACTGACCCGCTTCCCCTCGGCAGCGCCTGATGTGATGTTCGCCCAGGCCGCAGCCCTGGGTGTGGGCCTGGATCTGGAGGTCGCCACGGTCAACGCCGCGCTCGAGGCAGCCCGTGCGCTGCCGGATGGCCGCTACCTCAGCCTGAATGCGTCCCCCGATCTCATCGCCTCACGCTTCCTGCACGCTCGTCTGGCGGGTGTGCCGCGCGAGCTGGTGGTCGAGCTGACCGAACACGACGCGGTCAATCGGTACGGCGACCTGCGGGCCCTGCTCGACGACCTCCGGCCGCTGGCGAGGATCGCCGTTGATGACACGGGGTCGGGCTATTCCAGCCTGCAGCATCTGGTGGAGCTGGCGCCGGACGTCATCAAGGTGGACATTGCGCTGGTTCGCGACATCGACAGCAATCCTGCACGGCAGGCCATGGTGAACGCGGTGACCGCGTTCGCGCAACGCATCGGCGCGAGCGTGGTGGCCGAGGGCATCGAGACCGCGGTGCAGCGCGAGGCCCTGCTGGCACTGGGCCTGAGCTTCGGACAGGGTTTCCTGCTGGGCCGGCCGGAGCCCATCCATCGCTGAGCGACACTGGCCCGCATATCGGGCCCCAAGGCCATTCCCATGCCCGGCCTCCGTGGGCATAATGCCCTGAGGGCGGGGGCAGACGCACGTCTCGATTCCGATTGGGGGCTGGGATTGGCGATCGCGCCCACAAATGACGGCTTGCGTTCAATGTACGACCGACGTTTCTGGCTGCTGGTCGTCGGCATGCTGATGCTGTTGGTGCTGGATCTCGTGTGGCGGCCGTTGTTCACGCTTCCCTTTGTGCCGATTCCGATGCTGCTCGCCGCCGTCTTCCTGCCCAACCGTGCTGTGCGCTGGCTGGCGGTGATGGCAGTGGTGCTGGCGGCCGCCTCCGGCGTGCTGCCCTATGACCGGCTCGATGCCAACTACTGGCTGTGGCTGCTGGGGATCGTCATCTCGGCCATTCTGGCAGTATGGATGGCGCGTGCCCGAGCCGCTGCCGAAGCGGCGAGGACCCAGGCCCTGCAAACGCTGGCGGAAAGCGAACGCCGGTACCGACTGCTTGCGGAGAACGAGTCGTCCATCGTTTACGCGACCTCGGTCAACCAGATCCTCACCTACGTGTCGCCTTCCGTGACGCGTGCGCTGGGCTGGCTCCCGCAGGATCTGGTCGGTCAGCACCCCGTCGCATTGATCCATCCCGAGGATCGGGCGTATGCCGCGGCCGTGGCGGCCAGCCTTGGCACGGAGCAGCCCCTGCAGACCCCGCCGGAGGGCCACGTGGTGCGGCTGCGGGCCAAGTCGGGCGACTGGGTGTGGGTGGCCAACCGCGCGACCCCGGTTGTGGATGCCCAGGGCACACCGGCGGGTCTCGTGGGATCCCTGGTCGTGGTCGACGAGTTGGTGCGCAC
>JAKAIC010000048.1 GCA_021814565.1 Actinomycetes bacterium
CATCATCGGCCTCATGATGGCGTTCGACATGGGCGGCCCCATCAACAAGGTGGCGTACACCTTCGGCGTCGCTGGCCTCACCGCAGCCGGCACGGCCGGCAGCGACCAGGGCCTCAAGGTCATGGCTACGGTCATGGTCGCGGGCATGACGCCGCCGTTGGGCCTGGCCCTGGCCACCGTCCTGCGCAAGAAGCTGTTCACGGAGGCAGAGCACGAGAACGGCAAGGCCGCCTGGGTGCTCGGCGCATCCTTCATCACCGAAGGCGCGATCCCGTTCGCTGCGGCTGACCCCATTCGTGTCATCCCCTCGCTGATGATCGGGTCCGGCATCGCCGGTGCACTCAACATGGCGCTGGGTGCCACGCTGCGAGCACCGCACGGTGGCATCTGGGTGCTGCCTCTCATCGGCAATCCGCTGGGCTTCCTGGCCGCGCTTGCCGTGGGCACCATCGTGACAGCCGGCTGTGTCATCTTCGCCAAGGGCATCGCCAAGTCGGAAATCGAGGCCTAGTCCTCGCCACAGACGTTGTTGGTGTCCTCGCGAGGGGCGAGGACACCAACAACACCAATGGGTTCGCGCCCATCCGCACCATTTCGAGCAACAGGGGAAGTCATGCCAAGCAGAATCGTCACTGTCGGAAGCCGTGTCGGACTCCATGCCCGGCCCGCCTCCATGCTGGTCAAGGTCGCCGCCGGTGCAGGCGTGCCGGTGACCATCGGTCGCGTCGGCGACAAGCAGGTGAATGCCGCCTCCATGCTGTCCGTGCTCGCGCTCGGAGTGAAGCAGGGCGAGGAGATCGAGGTCATAATCGGCGAGCATGAGAACGCGGAAGCCGTGCTCGACGCCATAGCGGCCGTCATCGCCACCGACCACGACGACGAGCCGGCGGCATGACGCAGTACTCGGGCATCGGCGTCTCCCCGGGCGTCGCGCACGGGCCGGTCTTCCGCATCACCCGGCAGGTGGTGCGCAAGCCCGTGCCTGCTTCGCCGCGCCAGGTCTTCGCCGCGCTGGAGGCGGTGGCAGAGGAGCTTGAGCGTCGCGCCAGCGCCGCCAGCATCGAAGTGGCGCGTGAGGTGCTGGAAGCCCAGTCCATGATCGCGCGCGATCCCGCGCTGGTGGAAGCCATCGCGGCTCGCCTCACCGAGGACGCGGTCTATCCGGATGTGCGCGATGACATCCGCGATGCCTTCGCCGGCTTCCGAGCCGCGCTCGCATCCTTGGGTGGCTACTTCGCCGAGCGCGTGAACGACCTCGACGAGATTGCCGACCGCACCATCGACCACCTGGCCGGCGTCACGCAGGTCGGCAGCGCGCTGGAAGTTCCGTCCATCATCGTGGCTGACGACCTCACGCCCTCGGACACGGCGGCCATCGACCTGGATTTCGCGCTGGCGCTGGTGGTGGCCAAGGGCGGCCCCACCTCGCACACTGCCATCGTCGCGCGTGGCCTGGGCATCCCCGCCATCGTGGGATGCGTGGGCGTCGACTCAGTGCCCGATCTCACCATGCTGCTGGTCGACGGCCGTGAGGGCGTTGCCATCACTGACGCTTCCCTGACTGAGGTCGCGGGTCGCGCCGCGCGGGAAGAGGCACTGCGCGCCCGTGCGGCAGGCGTGACCGGCCCCGGGCGTCTCTCCGACGGCACGCCTGTCACCTTGCTCGCCAATGCCGGCAATGTCGATGGAGTGGTGGCCGCCGCGTCCGCCGGCGCTGAGGGCATCGGCCTCTTCCGCACCGAGCTGGCCTTCCTCGATCGCCAGACCGAGCCCACCATCGATGAGCAGGTGGAGCTCTACAGCAGCGTCTTCGCCGCCATGGCCGGCCGTCGTGTGGTCGTCCGCACCATCGATGCCGGTTCCGACAAGCCGGTGCCCTTCATCGCGGCCGAGCATGAGGAGAACCCGGCGCTGGGCGTTCGCGGATGGCGCCTCAATCGCATCGACAACTCGCTCGTCGATCGCCAGCTGCAGGCACTGGCCATGGCAGCGATCGCCAGCACAGCCGATGTGTGGGTGATGGCACCGATGATCGCGACGGCCCAGGAGGCCCGTGACTTTGCTGTACGCGCTCGCAGGCTGGGGCTCAAGCATGTGGGCGTCATGGTGGAGACACCTGCGGCCGCGATCATGGCCGACCACGTCCTGGCCGAGGTCAACTTCGGTTCGCTGGGCACCAATGACCTGACGCAGTATGTGATGGCCGCAGATCGTCTGGATGCGCGGCTCTCCGACCTCACGACGTCTTGGCATCCGGCGGTATTGCGTGCCATCCAACTGGCCGCCAATCACGCCAGGAACCTGGCCCGTCCCCTCGGGGTGTGTGGTGAGGCCGCAGCCGATCCCCAACTTGCAGCAGTGCTCGTCGGGCTGGGCGTGTCCTCACTTTCCATGTCGCCGCCAGCGCTCGCTGAGGTGCGCGGCTTCCTGGCTCACGTCGATCGTGCCACCTGCGTGCGCGCCGCTGAAGCGGCGGTCAGCGCTGGCTCCGAGCTGGAAGCCAAACTCGCGGCCACCGAGATCCTCGGCGACTGACGGAGGTTCGCGTCCCCTTTGCACTTCTGCCACCTGAACGCGCGTTCACGCGGTAACTGCCGCCTCAACGCGCGTTCAGGTGGCAGAAGTCGGGGCTGCAGAGGCACTGGCATCCTTGGTGCGTGATTGCGCGAGGTCTGCCCGTGGTGCCCGATGGTGCGGTGCTGGTTGCCAACGGCAAGCAGGCCTTGTCGCTGGTGGCGCAGGAACTGCGCGAGCGGGGCGTGCGTACCGTGCTGGCGCCGGACCACTACTGCCTGACCATGATCCAGCCCTTCCAATTAGAGGGCCTGCGTGTACGTCATCTCCCCACCGATGCACTCGCCCTGCTGGATGCGGAGGTGTTGCGACACGCGATTGCCGATGACGCGCATCAAGCGGTGCTGCACTGTGAGGTCTACGGTGCGCGTGCTGGTGAACGGCTGCTTTCGGCGCTGACGGAAGCACGCGCTCACGGAGTTCCCGTCGTCGTCGACGCCACCCACTCACTGCTGGCAGCGGCGCATGACCCGGGGGACTATCTGGTGGCCAGTCTGCGCAAACTGCTGCCCGTACCCGATGGTGGGTTTGCCCTCGGTGTCGGCCACCCTGCGCTGCCCGAACGCGCAGCAGCCGACGAGGCGGCCACGCAACTGGCGCTGACAGCCCTCGAACTCGGTCGCAAGCCCGGGCGGTCGCCGGCTTCCGTTGCCGAGTACCTCGACGCGATGGGCGCAGCCGAGGAGGCGATGCTGGATTTGCTACGCCCAGTGGCCATGAGCGGGATCGCCTTGCAGTGGTTGCGGCAACTCGATGTTCAGGCATGGCGCCAATCCCGTCGCGCGCATGCAGCGCAGCTCATCGCTTGGCTGATCGCATCCGGCCACACAGTGCTCAACGCGGACACCGCGGAATGCGGCGTCGTCGTCCGGGTTCGAGATGCGCCCGCTGCGGAGCAGGCACTCCTGGAGGCCGGCGTCATCTGTCCCATCAGCTGGCCGCGTCCGGAGGGCTTGCCGCAGGAAGCGCCGTGGCGCAGCGACCTCGTGACCCTCCCCGTGGACAGGTTCCCCCTGCCTTCTGTGGTTACAGAGATGAAGGGGTATCTGACCGCCACTGTCGTTGATTCCCTATTCGTACCGATGCGGGATCAAGTGGGTTCCGGAGCTGCGCAAAATCGTTGGTATTCGGGGCGTTAGGCGAGACTCAGCGATGGCACCAGCAGAGGCCTGTGGCGGTCAGCTCGATACCCCATGGGAGCTGGTTGCCGGCCTTGAAAGGTCTTCGGATCAGGGGAAGCAGGTCTGAAAGCGCAGGAGACGGCGGGAACCAGGAGAGCCGGACCTGGTCAGGCCAGTGCCGACTCCAACTCGGCCATCAGGCGCTCACGGAGCAGGTTGGCACGATTGGTGAATTCCCGTTGGCGGGCAATGAATTCCGTCTTGCCCTCGGGCGTCTCCACCCGCAGCGAGGGCGTTCCCCACGCGGCGAGGTCGTAGGGGGAGGCCTGTACGTCGAGGAGGCGGATCTCCCGGGCCAGCGCGAAGGCGTCGCGCGTGAGATCACTGCTGACGAAGGGCGTCGCCTTGTAGCACCACTTGTAGATGTCCATGTTGGCGTGCAGGCAGCCCGGCTGCTCGAAGTCGGCCTGCGTGGCACGCGTCGGCTGCAGTTCATTCAAGGGCGCGGCTGCCGGCGTGTAGAAGCGGAAGGCGTCATAGTGGGTGCAACGGAGTGGCGCGGCGTCGACGATTTCGCGAATCCGTTGTGGGGCAAGGCGAAGTGGCGCCTGTTCATGGCGCACCTCATGCTGCTCGAGCCCGTACACCATGGCCCACTCGTGCAGCGCGAAGCAGCCGAAGCGCGCCTCGCGATCCAGGGTCCGCCCCAGCAGATCGCGCATCCAGCCCAGAGCCCGACGTCGCTCGCCCATGCTGGCGGAGTCAGCGAAGGTCACGCCCCCGACGGTGGCGTAGTGCGGCCAGGCGGCGTGTTCCTCGGCGCGCTCCAGCGCAATCCCTATACCGGGATGCCAGCGCCGGAGATGGCTGGGGCGAAATGAGTAGTAGTGCCAAAGGAAATCCTCGGTGGGATGCCGGTTGCCGTGTCGCTCGCGATGCCCGCGCGACCAGTCGTCAATCTGCGCCGCGTGAGCCTGTGCAAGCGGTTGCCACTCCTCACGACTCATTACGCGCATGGTCGTATTGTTCCCAATGTGACTGATGACGAAGCCCGCAGGGCCGAAGCCAAGCGCCGACTGCGTGCAGCGCTGGATGCTGTCGAACTGCTACCCGAGGAGACGGCCGACGACCGCGTCATCCGTCAGTCGACGCAGGCCCAGCGCAGTGAGAACGATCGGGACGCGGAGTTCGTACGGAACAAGCCGCCGCATCATGGCTGACCTGCGGCCCCCGCTGGTTCTGGCTATCCGGCCGCCGCATCATGGCTGACCCGCGGCCCCCGCTGGTTCTGCCACGTGAACGCGCGTTCATGCGGCAATTGCCGCTTCAACGCGCGATCAGCTGGCAGAAGTGGGGGCAGCGCTTGGGGAACTGGCGCTCGTGGCCGGCGCTGCGGCTGCGGCGGGAGCGGCAGTCGACACATCCGCCTTTTTGGCCGCAGGCAGGGTGGCAGCAGACTTGGAGTCGCGGGAATCGGTTCGGTAGAAACCCGAGCCCTTGAACACGACGCCGACGCTGCCGAAGACCTTGCGCAGGGACCCGTTGCAGTTGGGGCAGACGGTGAGCGCCTCGTCCGCAAACGACTGGAAGACCTCGAGCGGCTGCTCGCAGTCCTGACACAGGTATTCATACGTGGGCATGTGTTCCTCCGGCTTGCTGGGAAAGGATGCCAGACCAGCGGCTACAACGCCGAACTCGGGCCGTCGCTTCCCAGCGCCACCGTCGGTCCAGGGGCGGGTCGTGGGTGCATGCCTGCGCCACGTCCAGGCCTGAAGCGCCACCGCTACGCCCAGGCCCGAAGCGCAAATGTGGAGCCGACCGGGTGCCGGATGCGGGCTTTCCGGGTGCACCTACGCTGTGCCACTATCGAGCGAGGTCGCAGGAGGACACATGGATATTCGCAGCCGTGTGGTGCACGGGGGCGACCAGCCACGGGATGCCATGGGTGCCGTCTCCGTCCCCATCTATGCCACCGCCACCTTCGCCCACCCGGGTGTCGGTGAGTCCACCGGCTTCGATTACTCACGCATCGAGAACCCCACGCGCACCCATCTGGAGCGACTCCTCGCCGACCTGGAGCAGGGCGTCGACGCGGTGGCGTGCAGCACCGGCATGGCGGCCCTGGCCTGTGTCGGCGAACTCTTCGCACCCGGCGACCACATCATCCATTCCGACGACCTCTACGGCGGGAGCATCCGCTATTTCCGCACCGTCATGGCCAAGAACGGCGTCACCTTCGACGCCGTCGACACCAATGACATCGAGGCCTTGCGTGCGAAGATCGGCCCCACCACCAAGGCCATCTTTGTGGAGACGCCCACCAACCCCATGATGCTGGTGACGGATATTGCCGCCGTGGCCGAGCTGGCGCGTGAAGCCGGGCTGCTGCTGATCGTGGACAACACCTTCCTCTCGCCCTACTTCCAGAATCCAATCCGGCTGGGTGCCAACATCGTCGTGCACTCCGGCACCAAGTACTTGGGTGGGCACAATGACAGCCTCGCCGGCTACGTCGTCGTCGACTCGCAGGAACTGGCCGAGCGCATCCGTGCCATCTTCGGTTCGGTCGGGTACGCGCTGGGTCCCTTCGATGCCTGGCTGCAGATCCGCGGCATCAAGACGCTTGCCCTGCGCATGGAGGCATCGCAGTCCAACGCCATCACCATCGCCGGCTGGCTGCGCGGCCATCCCAAGGTGCGCGCGGTGCACTACGTCGGCCTGGCCGATCACCCCGGCATCGAGGTCACCCGCCGACAGTCGAGAGGCTTCGGCTCCATGCTCTCCTTCGAGGTGGATGAGGAGGCCACCGCCATCGCCGTCCTCAATCGGGTACGACTGCTGCAGTACGCGGAAAGCCTGGGCGGCGTCGAGTCGCTTATCACCTACCCCTACACGCAGACCCATGCCGACGTACCCGATGCGGAACGACGCGCGCGGGGCATCAACGAGCGGCTGTTGCGCGTCTCCGTCGGCGTCGAGGCGGCGTCCGACCTCATCGCCGATCTCGCCCAAGCCCTGACCTGACCCCTGTACTCACACCCCGCCCAACCCCCGCCCCACTTCCGCTTCACCGGCGGAACTCGCGCGACACGCCGTGTTTTGCGTGAGTTCCGCCGGTGAAGCGGAAGAAGGTGCGGCCACACACCCGAGTGCCTGCGGTCACACAGCCGATACCCTGCTGTCATGTCGTCCCGCTTCGACGAAATCGTCGATTTCAACCACAGCAATGGCTACAAGTGGAATTTCCTGACGGAGCGCGGCTTCGCGCCTGACGCCATCGCGCTCTGGGTGGCTGACATGGACTTCCGCTCGCCTCAGCCCATCACCGACGCCGTCGTGGCATCCGCTCAGCGCGGGCTCTTCGGCTACGCAGGCACCAAGCGTGACTACTTCGAGGCCATCGCCGGCTGGATGCAGCGTCGCTACCAATGGACGGTTGAGAAGGACTGGCTGGTCACGACACCGGGCGTGGTCACGGCCTTCTCGGCAGCCGTGCGCGGCTGCACGCAACCCGGTGACGCCGTGCTCATCCAGCCGCCCGTGTACATGCCCTTCCACTCAGCCGTGAAGCTCAACGAGCGCAGGCTCGTCTTCAATCAGTTGTGCCTGGTCGATGGCCATTACGAGATCGACTTCGACGACTTCGAACGCAAGATCATCGACGAGAACGTGCGCATGTTCATCCTCTGCAATCCCGCCAATCCCGTCGGCCGTGCCTGGACACTTGACGAGCTCACACGCATGGGTGACATCTGCGTGCGTCACAACGTCACCGTGGTGTCTGATGAGATCCACCAGGACCTGGTCATGCCCGGCCGTCGTCACCATGTCTTCGCTGGCATCAAGCCGGAGTTCTCGCGCATCACCATCACCTGCACCGCTCCCAGCAAGACCTTCAGTGTCGCCGGCCTGCACACCTCCAACATCTTCGTGGAGGATGCCACCCTGCGCCGACAGCTCAACGCGGAACTCATGCGCGCTGCCGCTTCCGGGGCCAACCGTCTCGGTCTGGTCGCCTGTCAGGCCGCCTACGAACACTGCGAGCCGTGGCTGACGGAATGCGTGGAGTACATCGCTGCCAATGCGCAGTACGTCCGCGACTTCATGGCCACACGACTGCCCCTGATCAAGACCATGGAGCTCGAGGCCACTTATCTGATGTGGCTGGACTGCCGCGAGCTGGGTATGACGGACAGCGAGCTGGAGACGTTCATGAGCCGCGACGCCAAGCTGGCACTCAACATGGGGCACAGCTTCGGACCCGGTGGCACCGGCTATGTGCGCATGAATGTGGCCTGCCCGCGAGCGATCCTGACGGCTGCGCTCGAGCAGCTGGAAGCGGCATTGGTGGCGAGAGGCGCCTGATCCAGCGTCGGCTTTGTTCGCACAGGGTGCGGATCACCGGTCCGGCCTGCGGTCGCGGACGGCGCGGTGCGATACTGCGGCCATGCCGAAGATCGTGGGCCAGACCGTCGCGGAGAACCGCGACCTGCGGCAGGCCGCGCTGCTCAACGCCGCTGCGGAGATCGCACAGGAGCAGGGCCTGGGTGCGGTGACGGTGGCCGCAGTCGCCGAGCGGGTGGGTATCGCCCGCTCCAGCGTCTACTCCTATTTCGCTTCCGGCGCCGACATGATCGCGGACATCCTGGTCGACGAGCTCATCACCATGGCCACCCATTTGAAGCAGGCGACGGCGGAAGCCCAGGACGAGCACCAGGCGATCGAGCTGTGGATTGGCGCAGCGCTGCGCTACATCATCGAAGGACGTCACGCTTTCGTGCGTGCCGCCGCCAATGCTGACCTGCCGCCGACGCGCAAGGCGCAGGTGAGTGGCCTGCATCAGGCGATGGCAGCACCCCTCATGCATGCACTGGGACGTCACGGTGACAAGGAAGCGGTGCGCCTCGCGCAGCAGATTCAGTCGGTGATCGAGGTCTGTGTGCGCCGGATTGAGCACGGTGGCGACATCGAGGAGGAGATCGAGGCCGCAAAGCGCTTTGTTTTCAACGGTTTACGCTGAGCGAGGGCCTTCGCACATTTCCCCTTCAAGATGCCGTCAAGTGCCGGCAGGTTAATTCCCGTCCTTGCTTCCCTGTGAGTGTCCTGTGGGCACTCTGGGTTCACGCTTGCGCGTCGTTACCGCTGCGTGATCCGGTGCTACATTGAAAAACGCGAAGTTGAGTGCGCAGATTGCGCGTCATGCATTGGCCCCGAGGGCCGATCACAACGGCTGCTACAGCCGGAATTGCCGTCTCTCGGCGCCCGTCTTCTCGTGAAAGGCCTGCCACATGACCATTTCCCTTGGCCTTCTGTCTACCTACCCGCCCACCCAGTGCGGCATTGCCACCTTCACCGCATCCCTCGTGGGTGCCTTCACCGGGCCCCACGATCAGGCAGCTGTGGTGAGCATCGTGGACGCACGTACGCCCCGTCAGCCCTCCGAGGTTGTGCACCAGTGGGTGCGCGGGCGTCACGGCGGGGCGCTGGCCGCCGCTGCTGTGCTGGAAAGCCAGCAGGTGGCGATCATCGAGCACGAGTTCGGCATCTTCGGTGGCGATGACGGAGCCGATGTGCTTGACGTCATCGCTGAGCTCACGGTTCCCTTGATCACGGTCATGCATACGGTGCTGGCCAAGCCCTCGCTCAACCAACGACAGATTGTCAGCACGTTGCTCAGGCGCAGCGACCGCACCGTGGTGATGACGCGCGCCGCACGCGAACGTCTGATCGACGTCTACCAGGCCGAACCTGCCCGTGTCGTGGTGATTCCGCATGGTGCACCCGACATCCGTCACTTCGTGCGTCCGCGCCTCACCCCCATGCGTCGCTCGCGGCCGGTTGTGCTCACCTGGGGCCTGCTGGGTCCCGGCAAGGGCATCGAGTGGGCGATCGAAGCCATGGCCCTGCTCAAGGGCACGCGTCCCATGCCGCGCTATCTGGTGGTGGGCGAGACGCATCCCAGAGTGCTCGCGAACGATGGCGAGTCCTATCGGGATCACCTCACCTCGCTGGTGCGCCGGTCGCGCCTCGAGGATGTCGTGTCCTTCGATGCGCGTTACCACCGCACCAAGGAACTCTTCCGCATCGCCAATGCGGCCGATCTGGTGCTGCTGCCCTACGACTCAGCTGAGCAGGTGACGTCAGGCGTGCTGGCAGAGGCCGTGGCGCTGGGCAAGCCGGTGATCTCCACGGGCTTCCCGCATGCCAGGGAACTGCTGGGCTCCGGTGCCGGCCTCATCGTGGAGCGCCGCGACCCCGCCTCGATCGCGGACGCACTGCATCAGGTCATCAGTGAACCGCGAATCATGCAACGCATGGCCACCGAGGCGCGACGTCTGGCACCGGAACTGCACTGGTCTTCAGTGGCCGAGCGCTACCGCAGGTTGGCGCTCGAGGTGGTCGAGTCCCAACGTCCTCTGGAGGTGACAGCATGACGGCCAACTACTCATTCCGGCACCTGTTGCGCCTCAGTGATGACCATGGGCTCTTCGAGCACGCGGAATTCGGTGCTGCCCGGACGGAGCACGGGTACTGCGTTGATGATGTGGCCCGCGGGCTGGTGGCCATCGCCCGCGAACGCCAACCATTGCCCGAGCTCAAGGTCCAGGCCCACATCTACTTGCGCTTCCTGGTCGCAGCGCAGACGCGTGACGGGCGTTCCCGCAACCGAATGAACGCAGCCGGCCGCTGGACCGATCAGCCGGGGCTGGAGGACTGCTGGGGGCGCTCGTTGTGGGCGCTGGGCTCCGCGGCCGCACGTATGCCCGCACTGCAAGACGCTGCGCTCGCTGCCTTCAACCGTGGTGCCAAACGGCGTTCTCCTGAGTTGCATGCCATGTGCTTTGCCGGCCTGGGGGCAGCCGAAGTGTTGGCAGTCGATGCCACGAACACCATGGCACGACAGCTGCTGCGTTCCGCCGCCAAGGCCATCGCCATCCCCGGCAACAACACGCAGTGGCCATGGCCGGAGACACGTCTGCGCTATGCCAACGCCGCTATCCCGCAGGTGCTGCTACTCGCCGGCCAATTGCTTGATGAATCCCGATGGCTGCAGGCCGGGCTCAGCATGTTGCGCTGGCTGGTGGATATCGAGACGCGTGACGGGCACATCTCCGTCACGCCGGTTGGTGGCTGGGCCCTGGGCGAGCCACGTCCCGGCTTCGATCAGCAGCCCATCGAGGTGGCGACGCTGGCCGATGCCTGTCGCACCGCTTTCGACATCACCAATGACGTGAGATGGCTGCACACCATCGAGGCCTGTGCCGCTTGGTTCGATGGTGACAACGATGTCCGAATACCGATGACAGACGACGCGCACAGCGTCGGCTTCGATGGCCTGCATGCAGCGGGCCGCAACCAGAATCGCGGTGCCGAATCAACGCTCGCCATGCTCTCGACCTTCCAGCAGTTGCAACGGATTCCGGTGGCTTCATGATCTCGTTGGTGCAACGCATCGACATGGAGATCCGCTGCGATCCGGCGCGGGTCATCAGTCGTGCCTTCGATCCGGGTCAGGAGGGCCTGATCCAGGGGCTCTCGCGTGCGCAGTCGGTGATCAAACGCCTCATGAGCTTCAGTGATGAACAGGTGTCGGAGATCCTCGCGCACACCTTGGCGGCCTACGCGACCCGTCACGACGACCTCCGCGCGCACTTCCGCCGCAACTACCAATTGGTGACGCATGGCGATCCGTTGGTGCATCCGGAGCTGACCCAGGACCGGGTCGAGTTGATCGGTGCCTATTTCACGCAGGAATACGCGATCGAGGGCGCCGCGCTGTTCAATCCCTCGATTGTGCCGGCACCAGACCAATCGGGATGTGAGCCGGGACAGTTGCGATTCATCATGAGCCTGCGTGCCGTGGGTGAAGGGCACCTGTCCAGCATCGAGTTCCGCTCCGGTCTGCTCACTGCGGACAACCAGGTGCTGCTCGATTCGGCCTCTCCGCATCTTTCGACCGGCGAGCGCTCCGAGGTGCCCAGCAACTGGGGCTTCCATGAGACGCCTCCCGGTGCCGGGGAAGGCGAGCGCGAGCATCCCGCTCTGCCGCCGGACGCTGCGATCACCTTGGTGGCCGCGAGCCATGAGGTGTCATTCGCGCCCACATCCACACTCAGCGAACGAGTGCTCTTCCCGGGCGGCGGTGCCGAGAGCCACGGCCTTGAGGATGCGCGCATGGTGCGGTTCGTCGAGGACGATGGCAACGTCGTCTACTACGGCACATACACCGCCTATGACGGTGCGCATGTGGCTCCCTACGTCTTCCGCACGGCTGACTTCCTGAAGTTCGACATGCGCCCCATGCTGGGCGATGCCGCCAAGAACAAGGGCATGGCACTCTTCCCGCGTCGCATCCACGACCGCCTCTGGTGCCTGTCGCGATGGGATCGCGAGAGCATCTCCATCGCCCACTTTGAGGACGGTCGCGGCTGGACCCACGCGCAGAGTATCCAGGCACCCAGTGAGCCGTGGGACCTGGTGCAGATGGGCATCTGCTCGTCACCGATCGAGCTGCCGGAAGGCTGGCTGGTGTTGACGCACGGGGTCGGTCCCATGCGCAGCTACGCCCTGGGCGCCATGCTGCTGGACCTCGACGACCCCACCAAGCTCATCGGTGCGCTGGCCACTCCGCTGCTGGTGCCGGCGGAAGCCGAGCGTGAAGGGTACGTGCCCAATGTCGTGTACTCCTGCGGTGCACTGGTGCACGGTGGCCTGTTGGTCCTGCCCTACGGCTGCTCCGACGACCTGGTGCGTTTCGCCTTCGTGGATCTTGCCGGCCTCATCTCCCATCTCAGTGATCCTGCACGGATGGCGATCGATACGGTTGACCTATGAACGCAGGGGACATGAAGGCCGGGGCCGTGGAAGCCGTGTTCACGGTGGAGCGGCCGTGGGGGAACTTCGAGCAGTTTCTTTCCAATGCCGTGGGTACCGTCAAGGTGATCACAGTGGCGCCGAAACAGCGCCTGTCGCTGCAGCGGCATCAGTTGCGCGACGAACTGTGGTGCATCCTCGACGGTCCCGTCGACATCACACTCAATGACCGCACCTGGCAGGCGCAGAACGACGAACTGGTGTGGGTACCGCGGACCACGGTGCACCGTATGGGCAACTCCGGCGACGTGCGCGCACGGGTGCTGGAAGTGGCCTTCGGCAGCTTCGACGAAGACGACATCGAGCGCCTGGACGACGACTACCAGCGCGCGCCGCAACACTGACCCCCGCCCGACACAGTTCTGCCACCTGATCGCGCGTTCAAGCGGCAACTGCCGCGTCAACGCGCGATCAGCTGGCAGAAGTCAGGGCTGGGCCGGATCAGGCGACGATCACCTCGTTGCCCCTGATACTCGCCTTGTATTCCTGCAAGGGTGCGGGAGCCGGGCCGCCGACCACGGCCGCGTGATGGGCCGGGTCGTAGACAGCACCATGGCAGGGACACAGCAGTTCCTTGCTGCCGGAGTCGTATTGCACGGTGCAGCCCTGGTGGGTGCAGATGGCGCTGAAAGCTGCCACGGAGTTCTGCGCAAGTCGCACGCAGACCGCAGGACTGCCATCGGCCGCG
>JAKAIC010000049.1 GCA_021814565.1 Actinomycetes bacterium
CCGCACCCATCTCGGTGACATCACGCGCCCGGTGCTCATCGACAACGGCCGCATGCGAACCAGCATCTACGCCATACCCTTCCTCGAGCCCTACACCACGGCGGCCCACCTGGGCGATGACGGTGTCGCTCCGGTAAGGCGCACACATGAAGGTGTGCTGGCTGCTGCCATGGCCCGCATCGCCGAGCATCGTGCCCTGCACAGTGCTGACCGCGCGCTTGTCATGTCGCATGCCTGGTTCAACGGGGGTGAGAGCAGCGACTCCGAAATCGACCTCAGCATGGGCGGTATCGGCAGGGCCAGTACCAGCCTGCTTGAAGCCTTCGACTACGCCGCACTCGGTCACCTGCACAAGCCACAGGCCCTTGCCGACCATGTTCGCTACAGCGGCTCACCGTTGCACTACTCGTTCTCGGAGCTGGGCAGCAGCAAGCAGTCGCTCATCGTTGACCTGTCGTCCGCGCAGCCGCAGATAACGGCGGTCCCGGTTCCCGTGGATCGTGAGATCCACGAGCTTCGGGATTCGCTGGAGGCGCTGCTTACCGCACCGGTCTACGAGCCCTACCGTCACGCTTTCCTGCGCATCCATCTCACCGACCTGCCGGTGCCCGAACAGGCCGCCAACCTTCTGCGCCAACGCTTTCCCTACCTTGCCGATCTGCGTGTCACCGCATTGCCGGTCGGGGTGGGGCTGGAGGTCGAGCAGCTGCGCACCCTCTCCACGCTCGACATCTGCAACCTCTTCCTGGGTGAAGTGCGTGGAGCGCAAGCCGACGTCTGGGAGCAGCGCCGGCTGGAGCAGGCCATCGCCTACGGACGCGGCATCACGGACGCCGCCGCTGATGACGATGCCGCTTGCGAGGACGATGACCTCGACGTGGCGGAGGTGCCGGAATGAGGCTGCATTCACTGGAGCTTTCGGGCTTCCTCGCCTATGGCGGTCAGGATCGCGTCGACTTCGACAGCCTCTCCGACGCCGGCTTCTTCCTCATCCACGGCGAAACCGGCTCGGGCAAGACTGCCTTGCTTGATGCCATCGCCTTCGCCCTCTACGGACAGTTGCCGGGCGCCCGCAAGGGCGTGAAGTCGATCCGTTCCAGTCATGCCGCGGCAGACACGCCGACCTACGTGGTGCTCGATGCAACGGTGGGCTCCCAGCGGCTGCGCATCCGTCGCAGCCCGGCCTACCTGCGACCCAAGGCGCGCGGCACGGGAAGCACGGAGAGCAAGGCCTCGGTGGAGGTGGAGCGCTGGAACGGCTCCGCCTTCGAGCCCGGTCCCACGGCCGCGCAGGATGCCAACATCTACATCCGAGAGTGGATCGGCTTCGGGCCGGATCAGTTCTTCCGCTTGGCCCTGATCCCGCAGGGTCAGTTCGCCGACTTCCTGCATTCCTCGAGCAAGGATCGCAAGGAGTTGCTGAAGGAACTCTTCAAGCAGGACCACGCCGTCTTCGGCCGCATCGAGGACTTCTTCAAGAACCAACTGCGCCAGGCGGATGAGGACCTGCGCGCCGCCAGCGTCGAACTCGACAAGCAGCGGGCGCGCATCGCCCAGGTGCTCGGTGATGCGGTGGAGGAGGGCGAGGTCGACGGTCTGGCCTGGATCGATGCACGCGTGGTCGCAGCCAGCGAATCACTCGAACTGGCCCGGCAGGAACGGGAGCCGGCACGCCTGGCTGCCCAGGCTGCAGTGGCCGAGGAAGCGCGCGCGGTCACGGTCGTCGACTCGTCGGAGAAGTACCGGACGGCCCGGGCCAAGGCCTTGGCCGCTGCCGAGCAATTGACCGAGCACCGTCACCTCATGGAGCCCTTGGTACCCCTCGAGATCGCGGATGACGATGCAGACGGGGCGCTCGAGCAGGCGCTGCAACGACTGGCTGCGGATTTGGCAGAGCAGGAGAAGTCCAATGAGGCGCGTGAGCGAGTGCTCACGGCGCGCGCCACCGTAGCCCGACAGGCACTGCAACTGGAGGCCGATGAGCGGGCCCTCATCGTCGACGGTGGCGAGATCGAGGCACTGCTGCCCCGCATCGCGGAGCTTCGGGTCACCGCTGAAGCGGGAATGCGCGCCGCCGCCGAGCTGGAGGCGGCTTTCGGGCGCGCTGCCTCCGCCGCTTCGCTCGCCGACCTTGCGGGCAAGCGCGACGACACCCAGTCGTTGCTGCAGCAGGCGCAGAGCAGTTTTGACGCGGCCGATACCGCATGGCGGGACACGGTGAATGCGCTGAGTGCTGCAGAGGCGCAGGCCATGCACTCGCATGCCGTGGTACTCGCCGGCTTGCTGCGCCCGGGGGAGGCCTGCCCGGTGTGCGGGTCGCTCGAACATCCGCAGCCGGTGCAGGGTGAATCAGAGTTCCGGGCCTCCACGCTCGAGGAACTACGCGCCGCGTTGGCCGCCGTCGCAGACGTGCGCAGCAATGCGCTGGGCCAATTGCGTCAGCGCGAGGCCACGCTGTCCGATCTCATGCTGCAATTGGGTGATGCCGCCGGCGCCGAGCTCGATGCCTTGCAATCGGCGGCCGCGGCGGCCGAGGATGTGCGCAAGTCCACGGCCGCCCTGGTCATGCAGGGCACCGCGGCCAGCGAGTCCGCTCGCGACCTCGAAGCCGAGTACCGGCAACGACAGCAGGCCCTGTCGCAACAGGCTGAGGCGATTGCGAATGCAAGGCATGAACAGCAGCAACGCATGGCCGCCGTGCAGGAGGCGGAACGTGCCATCGGGCTGCAGCCCCAGCAGGAGATCCTCGAATACGACACTGGCGCGCTGTCCGAGGGACTCGAGCAAGGGCAGGCCTGGCGCAGCACGCTGCGCACACTGTTGGACGCGGTCACCAGCACGGCCTCGGCTGTGACGGCACTTTCCGAGGTCAGCACCGGCGAACTGCCCAACCTCGCTGAACTGCGAGCGCTCCGCGAGGCTGCTGAATCCGCCCTGCGCAGTTGTGAGCAGGCTGTCAGTGAACAGGAGCGAGTGGTGGGCGAGCTGGGCAAGCGGCGTGATGCCTTTGCCCGCGCCGAGCAGGCCTTCGCGCTGGCGGCGGAGACACGCACGCGTGTGGCCGCCATCGCCAACCCGCTGACCGGCCAGACGGCATCGAAGACGCAACTCACCGCGTACTACCTGGCGGCGCGCCTGCGTCAGGTACTCGATCGCGCCAACGGGCGGCTGCGTCGCATGACGGATGAGCGCTTCAGCTTCGTCTTCGATGCCGAGGCCAAGGGCGCTGGCTACCAGTCGCTTGAGATCGCCGTGCATGACGCCTGGAACGGCGCCCAGCGCGAGGTCTCCACGCTGTCGGGAGGGGAGACCTTCACGGCCAGCCTGGCGCTTGCGCTCGGTCTGGCTGACATCGTGCAGGCCGAAGCCGGCGGGCGCGCCCTTGACTCCCTGTTCATCGATGAGGGTTTCGGCACCTTGTCCTCGGACTTCCTGAACCGGGTGCTGCAGGATCTCGACCAGCTTCGTGCCTCGGGGCGGCTGGTGGGCATCATCAGCCACGTCGACGAGCTCAGGCAACGCATTCCCATGCAGCTGGAGGTGCTGAAGTCAAGCCGTGGATCGAGCCTCCGCCTGATCGACGCCGACCTGGACTGACCTCGGTGTTCCGGCGCAGACCCCCGTACACTCTGCGACGCCGGCCGTCGTAGCTCAACGGATAGAGCTGTTCCGTCCTAAGGAAAGGGTTGGGGGTTCGAGTCCCTCCGACGGCGCTCGCCCGATGCTCGACATCCCATGGCTACCTGGCCGAACGCAGCGCGTGACTCTGACTTGTCCGACATTCAGCACAGCCCGCTGACGAACTCAGCGCTCGATTAGTTGCGGCTGCAGCAGTACGTGTGCGACCTCTGCCTGCCCCTGGTCGGTGGGGCGTCGTACGCGACTGGTCACACTGGTGAGCACATCGAGCGCAGCATCGGCCACCTGATCCAGATTCTGGTCGATACTGGAGAACCCGAATTCCTTCGACACCGGACTGTTGTCGAAGCCGCAGATGATCACATCCGAGCGGGCGGCGGAAGTTGTCTCCAACAAGGCGCCCAGCGCTAGCGTGTCACTTGCGCACACGATCGCCTCCACATCAGGGTGCTGCGAAAGCAGACGGCGTGCTCCCTCGCGACCCTTTGCGACGGACTCCTCACCGAGCACTTCCCATTTCCGAGCGGTCATGGCGGTGAAGGCCGGGTTGAGCTCGCGCAGTGCTTTCACCCAGCCCACGCGTCGGTCTTCCGCGGTGCTCTGCATACGACCCGGCACAGTGCGATGCATCACCCACCCGATGAATGCGATCCTTCGCGCGCCGCGGGCCCAGAGCATTCGTGTGGCCGCCGCCGTTCCGAAGCCACCATCCACGTCGACCCAGGCGTGCTCAGGCGAATACAGGTTCTCGGCGCCCCAGGGGCGGCCGAAGCTCAGGAATGGGACACGCATGGAGGCAAGCACATCAAGCCGTGGATCGTTCTCCACGGTTGATGTGAGCACGATGCCATCGGCATCCCGTGAGTTCACCAGCCGCTTCAGTTGGGTGATCTCCTGCTCGGAGTCCTCCGCCGTGTACGCGACCACCTTCACTCCTCGACGCTCCCCGGCGGCGGTGAGTTGGTATACGAACTCATCCTGGATGAATCCCGCGTACAGGCCCCGAGCACCTGATTCCGTGACTGCGTTGGAGTCGATGCGAACAGCAACGGAGGTCGTGTGGATGGAGCGCAATCGACGCGCGGCGAGATTGGGGGTGTAGTCGAGAGCCTGAATTGCCTGCAGGACCCGTTGACGGGTCTCTGGTTTGACCCGGTCGGGATAGTTGATGGCGTTGGATACGGTCTGGATTGACACCTGGGCTGCGGCAGCGACCTGCGTGATCGATGTTGCCTGCCGCTTCTGGGTCACTTCAGCAATTCCTCGCTATGTATCAGGCGAGCATACGCAGCCACGGTCCACCCCTGAAGCAGTTGTGGCGGCTGTGTCACGCGGTTCACCGACATCCGCGTGCCGGTTCGGCGCACATCGACGATGGAGGTGCTGATGGGTCCATGCACCGGCATGTCGCCGCGGAAGAACTCCGGGTATCCGCCGACGCTCTCGATGGCGTGACGTGTACGTGTCGCGACCTCCAGAGCCTCGCGCCGGAATCCGTGGCGCACCATGCCCCGCGCCACGAAGGTGCTGTCCATGGGCCAGGAGGTACCTGTGTGGTACCCGCCGGGGCGATAGGAGATATGGCTTGCCGCCAGGGTACGCAGGCCGGCCGCGCTCAACATGTCGGGGTCCATCATGACGTCAGTGATGGCTCGCCCGTAGCTCGCGAATTCCGCGCCCTCAAGGATCGCCGAGTCGAGAAGTCTTCCCTGATTGCTGGCCGTCGAGTCCATCATGACCTGACGCCCGTGCGCATCGCGTTCCGTCGCGAGCGCGAAATGATCGCCCAGCCAGAAGCGCTCGAACAGGCGAACGCGCAACTCATGGGCAAGCCGCGTGAACTCCTCCTGGCCCACCGGCCAGTTCGCTCGTGGTGCCATCGCCTGAATGGCGCTGGCCGCCATGAGGGCGTCGAAGGTCTCGCCTACGGTCTCCACGGACGCTGTGGAGTCGCCACGGGCGAGCATCCCGTCACGATGCATGTAGGAATCGCCGGAGTCCTTCCAGACCTGATTCTCGATTCCCTGTGGATTGCTCCGGGTCGATTCCACAAAGCCGGAGGGTGACCCCAGGCGCTGCAGCGTCCAGGCGGCAGCCCGCGCCGCCCGCTGAGCGAGCGTGTGTCCCGCAATCTCCAGCTCGAGTACGCGCGAGTCCGCCTGGGCTTCTTCGGCGAGGCAGCGGAGCCAGATCAACGTGGCATCGACCGCGCCGTAGTAGGGGAACTTCCACCGGGATGCTGAGCTGATCTCCTGTGCGACTGGATCATCAGGTTCGCGCACCTCATGAGGTATGCGCCCGGGCTCCTCCTCGCTCTGCTCGTCGTATTGCGTCCCCTGCACGCTGGCGAGTGCACAGATCACGTTCAACCTGAGTTCGGGGCGCATGAAGCGCAAGAGGTCGGCAATGAGCAGCGAGTCGCGGCCGAACATGCAACGAAAGAGGTTCTGGTCCCGCAGGCTCGCATGCCTGTCAAAAGCAGCGGAGGCAAACGGAACTACGAAGCCCTGTTGTCTGCCCAGGATCATCTCCACGGCCTGCTGCAGGTTGGGTCGAGTGGTGGCATCGAAGACGGCATCGTCAGGGTCAACCACCTCCTGACACTCGATGACTTCCTCGCCCGGCTTCAAGTCCTCGGGGAAGATGGGCATGGTCAAATCCTCACTACTTCACTGCGGATGAAAGCTGCATGTTGATGATGAAGCGCTGGCTGAACAGATAGAGGAACAGCACGGGCAGTGTCGACAGGACGACGAGCGCCATGATCGGTGGCCAGTCGGTCTGGAATTGGCCCTTGAACTGCAGGATGCCGAAGGGCAGGGTCCAGTGGCCCGGGGACTGCAGGATGATCGACGGCCAGAACAACTCGTTCCAGGTTCCCTGGAAGGTCAGGATGGTCACGGTTGCAAGTACCGGCATGGCGTTCGGCAACATGATGCGCGTGAAGATCTGGAAGGGACCCGCGCCGTCGATGCGCGCGGCATCCTCCAACTCGCGTGGCAGGGTGAGGAAGTACTGGCGCACCAGGAAGATGTCCGCGGCGCTGACGGCCTTGATCAGGAACAACCCCAGGTAGTTGGACGGATGCGGGTTGATGAGACTGAGCTTCACCAGCAATTGGTAGATCGGCACAAGTCGCAGCTGATCAGGGATCATGAGGGTTGCCAGCACGAGATAGAAGAAGAAGTCGCGACCGGGGAAGTGGAGGCGTGCGAACGCGTAACCGGCCAGCGAGGCAAGACACACGTGCATGATGACGACGACAACGGCGATGAACAGCGAGTTACCGAAGAGCGTGAGGAAATTGGGCTGGATCTTGCTGAACACCGTCGTGTAGCCATGCGTGCTGATCACGTGTGGGATGAGGTTGTTCTGGAATACCTCTGACTGCTTCTTGAACGAGGTGCTCAATGACCAGAGAAAGGGCACGAAGGTCACCATTGAATAGAGGATCAACGCCCAGAAGAAGGCCTGTGTCCGGATCGACCTGCGACTAGTCATTGCCACTCCAAGCGGCGTTCCCGAAGATCTTTCGTTGCAGCATGGTCATCGTGAAGAGGATGACGAAGAGCACCACGCCCAGGGCTGCGGCATAGCCGAAGGCGAACTGGCGGAAACAGGCGTTGTAGATGTAGAGCACCATGGTCATGAGGGAGTAGTCGGGGCTGCCGTCGGCTCCGCCGGCCAGGATCGCCTGATCGTAGAGTTGCAGGGCACCGATCATGCCCGAGGTCACGACGAAGAAGTGCGCGGGCTTGAGCAGCGGCATGGTGACAAACCAGAAGACCTGGCGCTTGTTGGCACCATCGACGGTGGCGGCCTCTGTGAGCGCATTGTCGATGGTCTGCAGGTTGGCCAGATAGAAGAGCATCATGGTGCCGCTGGTTGTCCAGGCATTGAGCCCGATGATGGAGTAGAGCGCGGTGCGGGAATCCGACAGCCATGCGCCCTGGTTGAACAGGTTGCTCACATCGACGTGCAAGAACGTCAGCAGATGGTTGAACAGTCCGTCGGGTGCCATCAGGAAGATGAACAGCGTGGTGATGGCCGCACTACTGGCAATGGATGGGAAGTAGAAGGTGGCCCGAAAGAACTTGGCGCCGCGGATCTTGGCGTTCACGAGCAGGGCGAGAAAGAGCCCGAGCGCTGTCTGCAGCGGTACCACCAGCGCTGCGTAGACCACGGAGTTGCGGATGGCGTGCAGGAAGATGGGATCGTGCAGTGCAGTCTGGTAGTTCTTCAGCCCCACGTAGCCATGGGATCCGAGGATGCCCCAATCGAACAACGAGATGTAGATGGCATAGCCAAAGATCGCGATGTTGAGCACCAGGAACAAGGACATAGGTATCGAGATGAAGCCCCAACCGATGAGTGCCTCACGCCAGTCGATCCGGCGGCGGTTGCGTCCCTGCTTGGCGACGGGCACCGCTTGGGCCGTGGAGTAGGTGGCCACGGGAATTCCTTTCCTAACCGGGCGGGAGTTCGGCCCGCAGTCTTGGTGGCTGCGGGCCGAACCGCTAGTTGCGCGATGCGCGCCTTCCCAGTGCTAGGCGGAAGGCCAGGCACCGTTGGTGGCCGAGATGATGGCGGATACGGCGGCCGCCACCTTGAAGTTCTTGTTCTGGATCTGGGCCTTTGCCGTGTTGTTGAAGGCGTCGATTACCTTCGACCAGCCCACGAAGGCCGGTGTCGTGACGGTGGTTGGTGCCTGGGCCACCTGCCCGTTCACCTTGTACCCGAGCGGGGTCACGACGTCGGAACGTGAGGGGATGGCCACGCCATAGGACGTCCACACCGTCATGCCACGCGAACCGGTCATGTACTGGATGAAGGACCAAGCGGCATCCTTGTTCACCGACTCCGCGCCGATGGAGTAGGAGACGGTGAAGGCCAGGGAGGCATTCTTCTTGGCCCGGGGCAACGGACCCTTGATCATGGTCTTGTAGACCGAGGGGAAGGAGTCCTTGAGGAAGGGATCGAGCCACGCGCCTTCCATGGTGAACGCGCACTTGCCCTTGCCGAATGCCTCGCCTGCCCAACCGGCCGACAACTGTGCGGGCGTGCGGAACGCACCCGTGCGGAAGTTGGTCATCTCCCAGGTCAACGCAGCCCGTGTGCCCTTCGACGCCATCGCCGACTTGGTGCCGCCGCTGTTGGCGATGCCACCGCCGAAGGATGCGAAGTAGGCGCCAAGGCGGTTGATGTCCGCATCCACGCACATGGGGGTGATCTTCTTGGCCAGCAGGCGCTTGGCGTCGGCGTTGAACTGCGCGATCGTCACGGGGAGGGTCTTGATCTTGGCGCGCGCCATCAGCTGCCGGTTACCCTCGAGGACCAGCGGGTTGGCGTCCTTGGGCAATCCGTAGATGGCGCCGTTGGCCTCGAAGGGCTTCAGGTAGCTCTTGTTGAAGGGGGCCAGTGAGAAACCCGACTTCTGGATGTACGGCGTGAGATCGAGCAGGACGCCTTGGCGAGCCCAGTCCTGGGCTACACCGGCATCGACGTAGAACACGTCCGGTGGAGTGTGTGATGCAAAGCGCGCGACCATCTGCGCCGAGTGATCGGTGTCGACGATCTGCTGCACCTTGATGGTCGGATACCGTGCCTCGAATGTGGCAATCGCGTCATTCAGGGCAGCAGTCTCGGACGGAGACGAGCCCCAAGTGGCGAGGGTTATGGTGGTGACAGTGCCTGCTGCCTGTGCGGGTGTGAGCGACAGGGGCAGGACGACTCCGATTGCCGCGACCGACGCGACAATCGACTTGATACCTCTCAACGGATCCTCCAGTGACGAGAGCAGTTGTTCAAACGAACAAACAAGAATTTGAACGTTCGAATAGAACGTTCATAGATTAGCCTTCGGGGGGCAGTGGGCAAGAGGTGGCTAGCACCTGAAGGCAATGTTGTCCAAATCGTTATGACCAGTCCCGGTCGGTTGCCCGGCGCCGCGATGACGTGCAGGCCACCGCTCGCCGCCCCAGCACGCGCCCAGCAGCCATCCGACTCCAGGGGACCAGTGGACCGGGCATGGACCCGTCCCCAGTTCCCATAACGAACAGCCTCCGAAAGCCACATGATCGGGCGGCTTTCGCAGGCGAATTGCCGGGAATTCAGGCGATGTGCGGCATTTCCCGCTCGAGGCTGACACCAGATCGTTATGCAAAGCGGCGCTAAACGGCTATACACAAAAGCAATCGGACATTACCGTTCGCAGCAATCAGTGGGAGGTCGAATGTACGCACCGGAGCGCCATCGGGCCATCGTGGAGCGGGTCTCGACGAGTGGCCGGGCCGCCGTGGTCGATCTGGCCGAGGCACTGCAGGTGACGCCCGAGACCATCCGCCGCGACCTCTCCATCCTCGAGCGCCAGGGCCTGATCCGCCGCGTGCATGGCGGCGCCATCCCCATTCGACGCCTGGGCTACCAGCCCAACGTCGACAGCCGCAGCGCGGTGCTCATCGAGGAGAAGGGTCGCATCGCCGAGGCGGCGCTGGACGAGGTGCCGGTCGAGGGCGCCATCATCATCGATGCCGGCACCACCACCGGGCGCCTCGTCGCCATGCTGCCGCACGATCGCGCGCTCACCGTTGTGACCAACTCCGTGCAGCACGCCATCGCCCTGGCCAACCGCGAGAACATCACCTGCCTGCTGCTGGGTGGTCGGGTGCGCGGGAGGACGCTGGCCTGCGTCGAAAGTTGGGCCATCAACAGCCTCAAGGGCATCACGGCCGACGTGGCCATTGTCGGCACCGACGGCATCAGCGTCGAACGAGGCCTCAGCACGCCCGATCGCATCGAGGCCGAGATCAAGGCGGCCATGCTCGCCGCAGCACATCGCAAGGTGGTGCTCGCGGATCACACGAAGTTCGGCGACGATCACTTCGCCGCCTTCGCCAGCCTTGACGACATCGACGTCATCATCACCGACACTGGGCTTGACGCCGACGTCGCATCTCAGGTGGAGGCAGCCGGACCCATGGTGGTGCTTGCATGATCGCAACCGTCACGCTCAATCCCTCCATCGATCGCACCATCCGCGTGGATCGGCTGGAGCGTGGAGGCGTGAACCGAGCGGAGGTCATCGCGCTTGATGCCGGGGGCAAGGGGGTCAATGTCTCCCGAACCCTCGCCGTCTATGGCGCCGAGACACATGCCATCGTGACCGGCGCGGCCCTCGGTGCATCGTGGTTCCATGACGTGCTGGATGCCGCGGGCGTTGCGCACACCATGGTTATGGCCGGGGGCGTCATGCGCAGCAACGTCACCTTGCTGGAGGCCGATGGCACGGTCACCAAGATCAACGAGCCGGGCATCACCTTGCCGCAGGCCGCCATCGCGGATGTCGAGGCCGCACTGGCGGCACTCGACCTTGCCGGCGCCTGGGTGGTGTTCGCGGGCCGCCTGAATCCGGGCGCCCCCGATGACACCTACCTGCGTCTGGCTCGGTTCGCCAAGCAGCGCGGCGCCAAGGTGGCACTGGATGTCAGTGGCCAGCCGCTTGCTATCGCGCTGCGTGCAGCGACCGTGGATCTCATCAAGCCCAATCAGCACGAACTCGGCGAGATCGTCGGTCGCTCGCTCAACACCATCGGCGAGGTCGTGGATGCTGCGCGCGAAGTGATCGCACGCGGCGTGGCCGCCGTGCTCTGCAGTCTTGGTCGGGATGGCGCGCTCTACATCACGGCGGACGAGCTGCTGCACGCTGAATGTGCGGAGGAGATCACCGGCACACCGGTGGGTGCCGGCGACATCCTGCTCGCCAGCTTCATCGGAGGCGGCGCCAATGCGGGCGCATTGGAAGCGGCAGTGCGTTGGAGTGCAGCCAGTGTCAAGCTGCCGGGCACCGCCATTCCCACCAGGGAGCAGGCAGCGGCCATCCCCGTGACACGCCATGCGCAAGCCCAACTCACGCGTCAATTACTAGAGGTGTCATAGTGGAAGCCGTATTCACCGAAACGCTCATCGATCTCGATGTTCCCGGGAAGACCAAGGCCGACGTCATCGCCTCCTTGGCTGGGCTGGTTGCTGCCGCCGGTCGCACTGACGACGTGGATGCACTGATCGCCGACGTCATGGCCCGCGAGGCCATCATGCCCACCGGCTTCGAGGGTGTGGCGATTCCGCATGCTCGTTCTGCAGCCTGCAAGGTCGCATCGGTGGCGGTTGGCCGTCGCAAGCAGGGCATCGACTTCGGTGCCGACGACGGTGATGCCACATTGATCTTCCTGATCGTTGCGCCCGCCGATGGCGACGACGCCCACCTCACCATTCTTGCCGCGCTCGCTCGTCGCATCATCGACGAGGAATTCCGCGCTGCACTGTTGAACGCCACCAACGCAGCGGAGGTTCTCGCTGTACTGACACAAGGAGATGCAGAGTGAAGATCGTTGCCGTCACGTCATGCCCCACGGGTATTGCGCATACCTATATGGCCGCGGAGGCGTTGGAACGGGCCGCCAAGAAGGCCGGTCACGAGATCGTGGTGGAGACGCAGGGCGCAGGTGGTCGTAAGGAGATTCCTGCCGACGTGCTGGCAGCCGCGGACGTCGCCATCTTTGCTGCCGACGTTCCGGTGCGCGACAAGGAGCGTTTCGCCAAGCTCCCGCTTGTCGAAGCGCCGGTGAAGGCCGCCATCAAGGACGCGGCCAAGATCATCGCCGAGGCCGAGGCCAAGGTTTCCGCGAAGGGCTGATCAGCCTTCCCGTATTTCGTCGATCGGAGGATCGGCGACTGGCAAGACACCGGTCGGCTGTCGATCGGTGAGGTTCACGAGAGAGGCAATACTGTGGGTGCAGGACACAAATTGCGCATGTGGTTGATGACGGGCGTGTCGTACATGATCCCGTTCGTCACCGCGGGCGGCATTCTCATCGCCCTGGGGTTCATGATCTCAGGCGATCCGGTCACGACGCTCAATGGCGTCACCCTTCATTTCACCGACTACGCAGGCAATATCCAGTCCGCGCTTGATGGCGTCGCCTCCTACAAGACGTCCACCGGAGCAGACGCAACGCTCGCCTTGGCCATGAATGTCCGCATTGGCGCGTTCTTCTTCGCCCTCGCCATGGCACCGTGGGGATTCCTGCTCCCGGCCCTGGCCGGCTTCATCGCCTACGGCATCGCCGACCGCCCGGGCCTGGTTCCCGGATTCGCTGCTGGTGCGGTCGCCGGCTCCATCGGCTCGGGCTTCCTGGGTGCCATGGCTGGCGGCTTGGTCGCCGGTCTCATCGCAAACTGGATCTCGGGTTGGTCTGTACCGAATGCAGTGCGTTCCATCATGCCGATCGTCGTCAACCCGCTGATCAGCACCTTTGTCACCTTGCTCGTCATGTACTTCGTGGTCAAGAACATCGTCACCCCGCTCAACTCGGGCGCGACCAGCTGGCTGAACAGCATGGGCAGCACCTCGGGCATCGTGCTCGGTTTCATCATCGGCCTCATGATGGCGTTCGACATGGGCGGCCCCATCAACAAGGTGGCGTACACCTTCGGCGTCGCTGGCCTCACCGCAGCCGGCACGGCCGGCAGCGACCAGGGCCTCAAGGTCATGGCCACGGTCATGGTCGCGGGCATGACGCCGCCGTTGGG
>JAKAIC010000050.1 GCA_021814565.1 Actinomycetes bacterium
GGGTGATGGCTTGCAGTGAACATGGCCCCGGGCAGGTTCAAGTGCCCCGATGCGAAGTACAGGCCGTCCGTGGAGGCCAGGCCCATGAGGATGACGTCGGCTCCCTGCGCAGTCGCGCCCTCCGCGAACGCCGCGACCAGTTCCGGACCGCTCGGACGCATGTCGCGTCCCACCACGATGGCTCCGCCGGCGGCACCCAGCACGCGCACGAATGCGGCGCCCACCTGGCGGGCGAGCCCGGCATTGAGCTGATCGGGGTAGGTACCGCGAACGTCGTAGGCCTTGATGATGTCGTCGAGATCAACCACAGTGGAAGCCTATTTCTCAGTCGTCGCTGCCGCCGCCGTTGGGTGCCGACGGGGTGGTCTTCTGCACTTCCATGAGGAACTGGAAGTTGCTCTTGGTGTCGCGCATCTTGTTCAACAGCAACTCGATCGACTGCTGGGAGTCGAGCGCATGCAGCACACGGCGCAACTTCCAGACGATCTTGAGCTCGTCCGGCGCCATCAGGATCTCTTCCTTACGCGTACCGGATGCGTCGATGTCGACTGCCGGGAAGATGCGCTTGTCGGCCAGGCGACGATCGAGTTTGAGCTCCATGTTGCCGGTGCCCTTGAACTCCTCGAAGATCACCTCGTCCATCTTGGATCCGGTCTCGACAAGGGCCGTGGCCAGGATGGTGAGCGAACCACCGTCCTCGATATTGCGGGCCGCGCCGAAGAACTTCTTGGGCGGGTACAGCGCGGCGGAATCGACACCGCCGGAGAGGATGCGGCCCGAGGCCGGCGCAGCGATGTTGTAGGCACGACCCAGACGCGTGATGGAGTCGAGCAGCACCACCACATCGTGACCGAGTTCCACCAGGCGCTTGGCGCGCTCGATGGCCAACTCCGCAACGATGGTGTGGTCCTCCGCGGGGCGGTCGAAGGTGGAGGCGATGACCTCACCCTTGACCGAGCGCTGCATATCCGTGACTTCCTCAGGGCGCTCGTCGACGAGCACCACCATCAGGTGCACTTCGGGGTTGTTCTCGGTGATGGCGTTGGCGATGGCCTGCAGCACCATGGTCTTGCCGGCCTTGGGCGGTGACACGATGAGTCCGCGCTGGCCCTTGCCGATCGGCGCCACCAGATCGATGACGCGGGTGGTGAGGTTCTTCTCGCTGGTCTCCAGGCGCATGCGATCCTGCGGGTACAGCGGCGTCAGCTTGCTGAACTCCACCCGGCCACGGGAGGCTTCCGGATCCTCGCCGTTGACGCTGTCGATGCGGACCAGCGGATTGAACTTCTGGCGCTGGTATTCGCCTTCACGCGGAAGTCGGACCAGACCCGTGATGACGTCACCCTTGCGCAGGCCGAACTTCTTGACCAGCCCCAGCGCCACGTAAACGTCGTTGGGTCCGGGCAGGTAGCCGCTGGTGCGGACGAAGGCGTAGTTGTCGAGGATGTCGACGATGCCGGCAACCGGAGTGACGATGTCGTCCTCGTTGAAGTCGAACTCCTCACGGCGCTGCCGGTCGCGATTGCGGTCGCGGTTCCGGTCATTGCGGTCGCGATTGCGGTCGCGATTGCGGTCGAAGCGCTCGCCCCGGTCATTGTTGCGGTCAGTGCGGTCGTTGTTGTTGCGCTCGCCCCGGTCATTGTTGCGCTCGAAGCGCTCGCCCCGGTCATTGTTGCGCTCGAAGCGCTCGCCCCGGTCATTGTTGCGGTCAGTGCGGTCGTTGTTGCGGTCCTCGCGCGGCTGCTCGGAGCGCTCTTCGCGGGGCTCACGTGGCTCGCGGGGCTCACGTGGCTCACGTGCGTCGACCGCTTCGCCGCCGGTCTCCCTCGGTTCGCGATCGCGGCGGTTGCGGTTGCGGTCGCGATCACGACGCGGCCCCCGCTCCGTGCGCTCGCCTCGCTCATCGCGCGGCTGTCGCTCGCCGGCGTCGACGGACTCGGCCGCCGCTGCAGCCTCCGAGGAGGTCTCGCTGCGGGTCTGGACCGGAGGTGTCGGTGCAGACTCCTGGTGGATGTGGTGGGCTGTGCCCGACTTGGCGGACAGAGCCGCGATGATGTCGCCCTTGCGCATGGTTGAGGCGCCGGCAATTCCTGCTTCACCAGCGAGCTTCTTCAGCTCTGGCAACTTCATGGCGAGGAGGGCGGTGGTGTTGTCGCTCACGCGAATCCTTTACGGGTAATGACGTCGTATCTACGACTGCGCCAGATCGATTTCAAATGGTTGAGATCAGATTGGCTGCGGGCAATCGAGGCCCGTGTGGGAAGCCTAGCGCATGCGCGCCTTCAATCCACAATCGACACGACTACTGGTCGACGGGCACGACGGTGGCACCCTCAACGTCGACACGCAGTTCATGGACGTCGAAGCGTGCGCCCACCAAGCCCCCCACCAGGTCGGCGTTGGCCCGGGTGCACAGCGCGATCACCGTGGGTCCGGCGCCCGAGATGGCGGCAGGGATCCCGGCCTCACGCAGTTTGGCCACCAGGTCCAGCGAACGTGGCATGGCATCACGTCGTTGCTGTTGGTGCAGTTTGTCGTCCGTGGCCACCAGCAGCAGGGATGGGTCCTCGGTCATCGCGCTGACGAGCAGCGCACTGCGGGCCACATTGAACGCGGCGTCGGCGTGCAGGACCGATTCGGGGAGCAGGCCCCGCGCCTTCCTGGTGGCGAGCGCGCTATGGGGAATGCACACGACGGGGATGATGTCGTCATGCGGTCGCAATGACACGGCCTGCCCGGTGCCTTCAGTCCAGGCGATGGTGAAGCCGCCGAGCAGCGTGGCGGCAACATTGTCCGGGTGGCCCTCGAGCTCTGAGGCCAACGCCAGTACCCCGCGCTGGGGAAGCAGCTGCTCGCCACCGACCACCAGCGCCCGCGCCAACAGGATGCCGCCGACGATGGCAGCGGAGGATGAACCGAGGCCGCGGCCGTGCGGGATGTGGTTGGCGGTGACGAGTGCGAAGCCGCGTGGCTGTGCGCCCATGACGTCGAAGGCCGCGATCATGGATTTGGCCACCAGATGCCGGTGATTGCGCGGAAGCTCATCCGCACCTTCGCCGGAGATGTCGACGCTGATGCCGGGCTCGTCGGTGACGACTGCAATCAGATCGTCGTACAGCGTCAGCGCCAGGCCCGCCGAATCGAAGGCAGGACCGAGGTTGGCCGAAGTTGCTGGTACCCGGACGCGTACCGGCGACGCGCGGAAGGTCAATCGGGTGCGAGGAGTGCGAGCAGCCATTACGCGATACCGATGGCCGCTGCTGCCGCGTCGGCGTTGACAGGGATGCGAATGGGCTGGGGGGCCTGCTCCAGGGCCCAGTGCGGATCCTTGAGCCCGTTGCCGGTGACCGTGCAGACGACGCGCGCGCCCTTGGGCAGTCTGCCCGCCGCGTGCATCTTCAGCAGACCGGCCACCGAGGATGCGGAGGCGGGCTCCACGAACACCGATTCCTGCGAGGCCAGCAGTCGATAGGCGGCAAGGATCTCGTCATCACTCACCATGTCGATGAGCCCACCGGACTCATCACGCGCAGCCTCGGCAAACTGCCACGACGCCGGGTTGCCGATGCGGATGGCGGTGGCGATGGTCTCGGGGTGTTCGATCACATGACCGCGCACGATGGGTGCCGCCCCTTCGGCCTGGAAGCCCCACATGCGTGGGCGCTGCGAGGCCAGTCCGTCGAGCGCGTATTCGGTGTAGCCCTTCCAATAGGCCGTGATGTTGCCGGCGTTACCGACGGGCAGGCAGTGCACGTCCGGTGCATCCCCCAGGGCGTCGACGATCTCGAAGGCCGCGGTCTTCTGGCCCTCGATGCGGAAGGGGTTGACGGAGTTCACCAGTTCAATGGGATAGCCATCGGCCAGCTTGCGGGCCAAGCTGAGGCAGTCGTCGAAATTGCCCTCGACCTGCAGGATGCTGGCGCCATGGACGACCGCCTGCGCCATCTTGCCCATGGCAATCTTGCCGTCCGGCACCAGTACCGCCGCCGTCATGCCGGCTTTCACCGCGTAGGCCGCGGCAGACGCCGAGGTGTTGCCTGTGGAGGCGCAGATGACAGCCCTGGCCCCGCGCTCCGCCGCTTTGGAGATGGCCACCGTCATGCCGCGGTCCTTGAAGGAACCCGTGGGATTGGCGCCGTCAACCTTCAGCCACACGTCAGCACCGACCATGCCCGAGAGCACCCGGGTGTGCACGAGTGGAGTGCCACCCTCCAGCAGCGTGATGTTGGGGGTCGCAGCCGTCACCGGAAGGCGATCGCCGTACTCCACGATCAATCCGCGCCATTGATGGGCCATCAGTTCCCAGCCTCTCCCTCGACGCGCATCACGCCGACGACTTCCTTCACCGCGGTGAGCCTGCGCAGGCGCTTGAGCGTGGCTGCGAGCGCGGCTTCCGTTGACTTATGTGTGCGTACCAGCAGATGCGCGTCCTCGCCACTGCCGTCCTGCCGAACGACCTGCAGCGACACGCCTTCCTCAGCGAAGGTGTTGGCGATGGTGGCCAGGACACCGGGCTCGTCAGTGACGCGGAAGCTGATGGCATAGCGCGTGCGCGCCGCCCCGATGCCGAGCACCGGCAGGTGTGCGTACGCATTGTGCACCGGGCCGTGATGGCCGGCCACGCGATTGCGCGCCACGGTGACAACGTCCCCCAGTACCGACGAGGCGGTGGGTGCGCCGCCCGCACCGCGGCCGTAGAACATGACCTGCCCCGCGGATTCCGCTTCCACGAAGACCGCATTGAAGGCCAGGCGCACACTGGCAAGCGGATGCTCCCGAGGGACCATGGCCGGATGCACCCGCACCACAATGCCCTCGTCGTCCGGCAGCCGCTCGGCGATGGCCAACAGCTTGATGACGAAGCCCATGTCGTGCGCGGCCTTGATGTCCACTGCCGTGACCTGACTGATGCCCTCGCAGGACACGTCGTCCAGCGTGACACGGGTATGGAAAGCGAGGCTGGCCAGAATGGCCGCTTTGGCGGCTGCATCGTGTCCCTCGACGTCAGCCGTGGGATCGGCCTCGGCGTAGCCCAGTTGCTGCGCTTCGAGCAGCACGTCGTGGTAGTCGGCACCGCTCTCGTCCATCTTGGTGAGGATGAAGTTGGTGGTGCCGTTGACGATGCCCAGGATGCGCGTGATGTGATCGCCTGCCAGCGATTCCCGGATGGGGCGCAACAAGGGAATGGCACCGGCCACAGCGGCTTCGTAGTAGATGTCGACGCCTGCCTGCTCCGCAGCCTCGAAGAGCGTGGTGCCGTCGGTGGCGAGCAGCGCTTTGTTGGCGGTGACCACCGAAGCGCCGTTGGCCATGGCCGTCAGCAGCAGGCTGCGCGCCGGCTCGATGCCCCCCAGCAACTCGATGACGATGTCGAGGTCGGTGCGGGCCACGACCGCCTCGGCATCATCGGTGAGCAGGGTCGGGTCGATGCCCGGGCGCGCGCGGCCGAGATCACGGACGACCACGGCCACCACTTCCAGCGGCGCACCGATACGCGCCGAGAGATCCTCAGCGGACTCAGTGAGCAAGCGGGCGACTTCCAACCCGACATTGCCGGCACCGAGCAGCGCCACGCGCAGCGGTCGTGCGGTCATGAGGGGCCTCCCGGGAATCCCAACAAGCCTATCGAGCGCAACCGCAGAGGGCGTGGAGCGGCAGCTGCAGGCGGGCTTCAGGCGTCCTGATCGCGTGCCAGCAGGTCCTCGGCCGTCTCCCGGCGGATCAGCACCCGGGAGGCACCGTCGCGAACCGCGATCACGGCCGGCCGGGGCAGGTTGTTGTAGTTGGAGGCCATGGACCAGCAGTAGGCGCCGGTGGTGGCCACGGCCAGCAGGTCACCCGCGCGGACATCGGTGGGCAGCTGCAGGTTGTTGACGACGATATCGCCGCTCTCGCAGTGCTTGCCGACGACGCGACTGGGTACAGCAGTGGCATGGGACACCCGATTGGCCAGGGCTGCGGTGTAGTCGGCGTTGTACAGAGCGGTCCGGATGTTGTCCGACATGCCACCATCAACCGCGACGTATTGACGCACGAAGTCGTCGGACACCTGCACCTGCTTGACCACACCCACCTCGTAGAGCGTGACCGTGGAGGATCCCACAATGGCTCGGCCCGGTTCCACTGACAACCGCGGCACGGCGATGCCCGCACTGGAACACTCGCGCACCACGATGGCTCGCAGTCGGTGCGCCATCTCAGCCACATCGAGCGGATCGTCGCCGTCCACATAGGGAATGCCCATGCCGCCTCCCAGATCGAGCGCGTCGGCAACATATCCGCGGGTGCGTGCCATGTCCGCCATGAAGAGCGCGACCCGATGAGCCGCGATCTCAAAGCCGTCGGCGTCGAAGATCTGCGAACCGATGTGCGAATGGAAGCCACGCAGGTCGATGTGCGGATCGCCGAGCGCCTGATCCACGGCCTTGGCCGCCATGCCGGTGGCAATGGAAAGACCGAACTTCTGGTCCTCGTGTGCGGTGGCGATGGCTTCATGGGTGTGCGCCTCGACGCCGGCCGTGAGCCGCAGCATCACCGGGGCCACCAATCCGCGCTCGGCGGCGATGCTGCCGATGCGCGCCAGTTCGTCCAGCGAGTCGCAGACCAGTGCGCGCAGGCCATGCTCGAGTGCGGCTTCGATCTCGGCACGACTCTTGTTGTTGCCATGCATCACGATCTGCTCGCCCGGGATTCCCGCTCGCAGCGCAACAGCGAGTTCCCCACCTGTCGCCACGTCGATGCCGAGACCGGCCCCGTGCACCCATCGGGCGATGGCGACGGTGAGGAAGGCCTTGCTGGCGTAGAAGACCTCAAAGGGATGGTCACCATGGTCGTATGCAGCCTTGTATTCGGCAGCCCGTGACCGCACATCCAGTTCGTCGACGACGAACAACGGGGTGCCGTACTGCGCAGCAAGTGACCGCGCATCGCAACCGCCGAGGCGCAGGCCGCCGTCGGGCAGGCGTTCTGCATGACGCGGCCAGATGGCGTCGATCACCGCTACATCCGTTCCGGCGCCGAGACACCACACAGGTCAAGACCGTTGGCGATCACCTGACGCGTCGCCGCGCACAACCAGAGGCGCGCGATGTGCATGGGCTCCAACGGCTCGTCGCCGCGAGGCAGCACCCGACAGTTGTCGTAGAAGCGGTGGTAGAGGGTGGCCAGATCCTCGAGGTAGCGGGCGATGCGGTGCGGCTCGCGCAGTTCTGCGGCGGTGGCGATGGTGCGCGAGAAATCTCCCAACGCGCCCAGCAGCTCGAGTTCGCGTTCGTGCACAAGTTGCGCAGGGTCGAATTCCGCGATTCGCCAGTCGATGCCCAGTTCCCCGGCATTGCGCAGCACCGACGAGATGCGGGCGTGTGCGTACTGCACATAGAACACCGGATTGTCATTGGTGCGCTTCACCAGCAGGTCGAGGTCCAGCACGAGTGGGGAATCCACGGGGTAGCGGATGAGCGAGTAGCGGGCGGCGTCGACGCCCACTTCCTCTACAAGGTCCTCAAGGGTGATCATGTGGCCGGCGCGCTTCGACAGGCGCACCTCCTCGCCGCCCTTCATCATCTTCACCAACTGGCCGATGAGGACCTCAATGTTGATGTTCGGATCGTCGCCCGCGCAGGAGGCGATGGCGCGCAGCCGGTTCACGTAGCCATGGTGGTCGGCGCCCAGCAGGTAGATGCAGACGTCGAACCCGCGATCACGCTTGTCCACGTAGTACGCGGTGTCGGATGCGAAGTAGGTGAGTTCGCCGTCGCTCTTGCGCAGCACACGGTCCTTGTCATCATCGAAGTCCGAGGTGCGCAGCCAGACGGCGCCTTCCTCCTCGAACATGTGCCCCTGCGCGCGCAGCTTGGCGAAAGCTCTTTCCACGGCACCGGATTCGTGCAGTGTGCGCTCTGAGAACCAGACGTCGAAGTGGGTGTTGAAGCCGTCCAGAACACCCTGCTGTTGCGCAAGCTGCAGCCGGTAGCCGGCCTCGCGGAAGGCGACGAACTGCTCGGCCTCCGGCAGGGCAGTGATGTCCGGCTGCTCGGCCAGGATGCGCTGTGCCAGGTGCTTGATGTACTCACCGTGGTAGCCGTCCTCGGGCACCGGCTGCTGGTTCGCCACCGCCATGATGGAGGCACCGAACTTGTCCATCTGCACGCCGCGGTCGTTCACGTAGAACTCGCGAGCAACCTCCGCGCCGCTGGCCTCCAGAACGCGCGCTATGGCATCACCGACGGCTGCCCAGCGTGTGTGGCCCAGATGCAAGGGTCCGGTGGGGTTGGCGGAGATGAACTCCACATTGAAGCGACGGCCCTGATTGGTGGCGCCCCGACCGAAGCCCGGGCCGCCTTCGACAATGGCTCGTGCCAGTTCACCTGCCGCGCCCGCGGCCAGGGTGATGTTGATGAAACCGGGTCCGGCGATGTCCACCGAGGCGATGCTGGGGAGGGCCCGCAGACCCTCGGCGATCACCTCCGCCACCTCCCGGGGAGGGAGCCCCGCCTGCTTGGCCAGCTGCAGGGCCGCCGTGGTGGCCCAGTCGCCATGGTCACGGTTCTTGGGTCGCTCGATCACGACCGCGTCCGGGATCTCCGCCAGATCCAGACGTCGCTCGCCAACCGCCGCGCGGATGACGTCGACGACCAGGCCTGAAAGTTCCTCGGGAGTCATGCGCGAAGCCTACGGGAGCACGCCTGCAGCCCCGTCGTCACAGCCAGTGGTTGCGCTTGAAGTACCAGACCAGACCCAGCGACTCGATGATCAGGAACCCGATCACGGCCGGATAAGCCCAGGGCCACGAAAGCTCCGGCATGTGCTGGAAGTTCATGCCATAGATGCCCGCCACCATGGTGGGCACGGCGGCCAACGCCACCCAGGCCGAGATCTTGCGCATGTCCTCGTTCTGCCGCAGCTGCAGGTGGGCGAGGCTGGCGTTGAGTACCGCCGTCATCAATTCATTGAGGCCCTCAATGATGTCGTGCGCACGGAGCACGTGATCCGAGATGTCGGCGAAGAAGGGCTGGATGTCGTCATGGATGAGTCGCTGCTCATCGCGTGCCAGCGCATGCAGCGGCACTATGAGGGGATGCGTGGCCTGGCGGCATTCGATGATCTCCCGCTTGAGCAGGTAGATGTCCGAGGTCCGGGTTGCGTTCCCCTCCCCCAGCACCTCGCGCTCGATCTGCTCGGTGTCGATCTCCAGCTCGGCGACCACGCTCAGATAGTCGTCAACCACGCTGTCGAGCACCGCATGCAGTATCGCGGATGGGCCATGTGCCAGACGCTGAGGCTCGGCTTCCAGAGCGGCCCGCAGACGCAGCAGCGGATGCACATGGCCGTGGCGCACGGTGACCACGAAGTGCTCACCCATGAAGATCGCCACTTCCCCGCTCTCCACCTGCGAAGTCGGGTCGTCGTAGCCCAGAGTGCGCACCACCATGAACAGTTGGTTCTCGTAGAACTCCAGTTTGGGACGCTGATGTGCGGTGAGCGCATCCTCCACAGCCAGCGAGTGCATGCCGAAACCAGCAGCAAGCCGGCCCAGTTCCTCGGGGGTGGGATCGACGAGCCCCACCCACACGAACTGCCCGCCTTCCAGGCCGGACATCGATTGCTCGAGGACGGCGTCCTGCCCCATGGGGGCGCGCAGGCCATCGCGGTACAACGCGCAATCAACGATCATGAGCACCACCTTCAACCGATTGTTGCATGGCGCACCTGACGCTGCTGATAGCCTCGCCTCCGCAAGGCCTCCGTAGCTCAGGGGATAGAGCATCAGTTTCCGGTACTGAGGGTCGCAGGTTCGAATCCTGCCGGGGGCGCACAAGCGCAGTCTCGGGACTTCCGAAGAGGATGACCCGGGGTTTCCCTAGGCCTTACCCCCCCATTTGGGCACTTCGACTCTCGCCACACTTCCTGCGGCTCTGCACACCGCCCCGTCGAGTCCGAGAAAGGCTTCGCTCGTGCGACGACTACTGAGCAATGGCATGTACGCGCTGTCTGCAGCATTGGCCCTCACTGCTCTGCTTGGACCCCTCGTGCTGTCGATCATCGACTATCGGTACGGCCCGTCGATGCTGAGTCAAGGAATTGGGCCGGATGCCGTCACTCTGCTGCTGGTGGCACAGATAGCAGCGTGGAGCGGAGCGCTCATAAGGCACGACCACCGCGCAGGCAGTGTGCTGGCCATGGGACCGGCGGCCTTCACCGCGTACATGATGCCGCAGTAGGTAATCGGCCCCGAGTATCTGAATCTGCCGGGCAACAATGAGCGCTTCCTTCCCTTCCAACTCCTGCTCTTCGTGTTGTCGATCGCGCTGTTGATTCTCGCGTGGAGGGCGACAGCCCCACCCTCGACCTCGGCCTCGTGGTGCCCGCCGCCATTGCGGCGGCTTGGGGCCTGCGTCGCGCCCTTCCTTGGGCGGACAAGGCGGCCTACACGGTAATCGGCTGGTTCACCTTGGTGCCGATCTCCGTGTTTGCAATGCCAATCGTCACGCTGCTGCGTGATGACGTGAATGCAAGCGCGGTTTCGGCGGGCATCTTTGCTGTCATCGCCATCGGCTCCAGGGTTGTTGCCCGCTACCTGTACCGGCCGCTGCTTTCACGAGGTCGCACTGAACTGTTCGTACACAAGCGGGACTGGTTCGGGTTTGGTTGTCTCCTAGCCTGTGGGGCTGTGGCCCTGCTGGAAGGATGAACTCATGCCGAAGGCTTATCCCCAAGAGTTCCGTGATGACGTGGTGCAGATCGCGTTGCAAGGCGACCTGACCATGGCGCAGGTCGCGAAGGATTTCGGGATCTCTGAGACGTGTGTCAACAACTGGGTTCGTAAAGCGCAGGTGGAGGCCGGCAAGCGACCGGGCGTGACCGCCGCTGAGGCCGTCGAACTCAAAGAAGCGCGTAAGCGGATCCGGATTCTGGAGCAGGAGAACGAGATTCTGCGTCGTGCCGCGATCTATTTGGGGCGGGGCATGCTCCCAAAATGATCTACCCCTTGGTGTCCGATCTGGCCGCTGAGGGGATCCCTGTTGCCCGCACCTGTCGCGTGTTGGGCTTCTCCAAGCAGGCGTTCTATGCCTGGCGTGCCAACCCTGTCAGCGACCGTGACTGGGATGATGCGCACCTGATCAATGCCGCTTTGGACGTGCACGCTGATGACCCGACGTTCGGGTATCGATTGATTCACGACGAACTCGAACTCGTCCAAGGACATGCCGTCGGGCGCGGCCGGATGCACCGGTTGTGCAAGCAACAGCAACTGGTTTCCGTCATCGTCAAACGTCGCGGCCGGGGCAAGACACCGGGTCCGGCGGTGCATGAGGATCTGGTACGACGCCAGTTCACCGCCGAATGCATCGACGACATGTGGTTCACCGACATCACCGAGCATCCCACCGATGACGGCAAACTGTATTTGTGCGCCATCAAGGACGCCTGCTCCAAGCGGATCGTCGGATACTCAATGGGGCCACGCATGACCGCCGATCTGGCCTGCCGGGCACTGCGACACGCGGTCATGCTCCGTCGACCGCGGGGCACCATCGTTCACGCCGACCGTGGCAGCCAGTTTCGTTCTGGCGCCTTCACCCGCCTACTCCGCCATCACGGACTGCAAGGCTCCATGGGCCGCGTCGCTTCGGCCGGTGACAACGCGGCCATGGAATCGTGGAATGCGCTGCTGCAAAAGAACGTGTTGAACCGCAAGCGGTGGAACAGTCAGGAAGAGCTGCGCCTCGCCATCGTCACCTGGATCGAACGCGACTACCACCGTCGCCGCAGGCAAGCCGGCCTCGGTCGACTCACACCCATCGAATACGAAACAATCCACCCCGCGAGCACCGCTCGCTAACCAACAGAAACCGAGTCAACCAAACTCGGGCCAGTCCCAGCCCCCAGCCCTAGTACCCGTGTTCGCGCTGCGCGCTCAACAAGCCCGCGCTCACTCGGCAGAGCCAACCTCCGGCCGCCGCCCCGCCCACTCACTCACTTGTGCCTGTAGTACTCCGTGGTCTGCGGCTCGGCGGGGTCCTTGCCCAGGATGAGGTCGGCGGCCTTCTCCGCCACCATCATCACCGGCGCGTAGATGTTGGCATTGGTGACGATCGGGAACACCGAGGCATCGACCACGCGCAGGCCCTGCACACCGTGCACGCGCAGCGAATCCGGATGCACCACGGCCAATTCATCAGTGCCCATCTTGCAGGTGCACGAGGGATGCAGCGCCGTCTCGGCGTCACGCGCCACCCAGGCCAGGATCTCCTCGTCGGTCTCCACGGAGGGGCCGGGCGAAACCTCGCCGCCATTGAATTCCGCCATGGCCGGCTGGTTCAGGATGAAGCGTGCCTGTCGGATGGCCTCGATCCACTCACGACGATCGTTGGGCGTCGACAGGTAGTTGAACTGCAGGGCCGGGTGCACCTTGGGGTCGGCGCTCTTCAAGGTGATCTCTCCGCGCACATCCGAATACATGGGGCCGATATGCACCTGGTAGCCATGACCACCGGTGGGCTTGGTGCCGTCGTAACGGATGGCGACAGGCAGGAAGTGGTACATCAGGTTGGGCCACTTCACCTCGTCATTGCTGCGCGAGAAGCCGCCGCCCTCGAAATGGTTGGTGGCGGCCGGTCCCTTGCGGAAGAGCCACTGCAGACCGATCCAGGGCATGCGCCACTTCTGCAGCGCGGGCTGCATCGACACCGGCAGCTTCGACGAGTACTGCACGTACACCTCAAGGTGGTCCTGCAGGTTCTTGCCGACACCCGGCAGATCCTTGACCACGTTGATGCCGAGCTTCTTCAGATCCTCGGCAGGGCCCACCCCGGAGAGCATGAGCAACTGCGGGCTGTTGATGGCACCGCCGCAGAGGATGATCTCCTCGCCGCGGATCACCTGCGTGTTGCCGCGAATCGTGACCTGCACGCCGACGGCACGGTCCCCTTCGAACACCACCTGGCGCACGAAGGCACGCGTGGTGATCGTGAGGTTGGGGCGCTTGCGCACGGGCTTGATGTATGCACCCGAGGAGGAGAGACGGCGGCCGCGACGGATGTTGCGATCGAAGGGCGCGAAGCCCTCCTGACGATATCCGTTCACGTCATCAGTGAGGTGGAATCCGGCCTGGCTGGCGGCACGGAAGAAACCCTGGAACAACGGGTTGGTGGCGGGCCCCTTCTCCAGCTCCAGCGGACCGTCATGACCGCGCCACACACGA
>JAKAIC010000051.1 GCA_021814565.1 Actinomycetes bacterium
TCGCTGCGTCACCGAAGTGCAAGCACTTCGAGACTTCGCTCCTAGGCGTGATCCTCGCGATGCTCGTCAACGCCGTCGTCGCTGCGTCACCGAAGTGCAAGCACTTCGAGACTTCGCTCCTAGGCGTGATCCTCGCGATGCTCGTCAACGCCGTCGTCGCTGCGTCACCGAAGTGCAAGCACTTCGAGACTTCGCTCCTAGGCGTGATCCTCGCGATGCTCGTCAACGCCGTCGTCGCTGCGTCACCGAAGTGCAAGCACTTCGAGACTTCGCTCCTAGGCGTACTTCTGTGCGGCTTCTAGGAGCATGCGGGCACTGCTGAGCCTGGCTTCGGCTGCGGCCACGGCCTTGGCGTCGCCCTTGTCCTGTGCGGCGGCCAGCTCCTTCTCGGCCTTCTCCACTCCGGCCCTGAAGGTGGAGGCGGTGTCACTGGCGAAGGCCTTGCGGCCTGGATCGCTGCGACGCCACTCGTCCTGTTCCAGTTCCTTTATGGCTTGCTCCACCTTGCGCAGCCGGCCTTCGACACGCTCCTTGTCCGTGCGCGGCACGTGCCCGATGGACTCCCAGCGTTCACCGATCGAGCGCATGGCCCGCTTGGCGGAGGCGAGGTCGGTGATGGGGAGCAGGGCCTCTGCCTCCACCAGCAGCGCCAGCTTGAGGTCGAGGTTGCCCTTCAGCGCCTCGTCACGGGTGGCCAGGTCGGCGTTGCGTGCGTCGAAGAACTTCTGCTGGGCATCGCGGAAGCGGTTCCACAGCGCATCGTCGTCCTTGCGTGCGCCGCGCGGAGCCGCTTTCCAGCGATCCATGAGGGTGTGGTACTGCTGCTTGGCATTCATCCAGTCGGTGCTGGAGGAGAGTGCCTCCGCTTCCTCGACGATGGCGAGGCGCAGGGTCTTTGCCTCTGCGGTCTGGGCATCCCGGGTGGCGAAGTAAGTGCGGCGCGCCTTGTCGAAAGCGGTACGTGCGCTCGAGAAGCGCTTCCACAGGGCCTGTTCGCTGTTGCGATCGGCGTGGGGGAGTGCCTTCCATTCGTCGAGCAGCGTCTTGAAGCGCTCGCCTGTTGCCTTCCACTGGGTGGAGGTGGCAAGCGTTTCGGCTTCCGTGACCAGGGCTTCGCGCTTGGCCAGGGTCTCTGCTCGCATGGCCGCCTTCTGCTGCTGCCGTTCAACTGCCTTTTCAGCGTTCACGGCTTCGAGCTCGGCGATGGCAGCCTCCAGCAGTGCGAAGTCGCCGACCATTTTGGGGGTTTCGATCTCCGCCCTGGTGCGTGCGATGAGTTGCGCGATGCCCTCCGGCGTGGCCTTGCCGTCGGCGAGTCGCTGCTTGGCAAGCGCCAATTCGGCCTGCAGGTCCTCGAACTTACGGACGAAGAAGGCCAACCCTTCTTCCGGCGTGCCGATCGTGTATTGACCTACAGCCACTTCTCCGCTGGCCGTACGCACGTACACGGTTCCATCCGCGTCAAAGCGTCCGAAGGCGGTCGTTGTCGGTTGTTCGGTCATGGCGTTCCCTCGCTCACGGTTACGGAAATGACGGACAGCGCCTGGGCTGGCGGGCCGTCTGTGCCACCGGTTGCCGTCCCCTTGGCAGCGATTGCCCTGAGGATATTGAGGCCGGTGGTGATATGCCCCCAGATGGTGTAGCTGGGAGGCAGGTCAGGATGGGCACCGCGATACACGAGGAAGAACTGGCTTCCATTGGTACCCGGACCCCCGTTCGCCATTGCGACCGTGCCGGCCGGATAGCGGTACTTGGTGAGTTTGGTGGGCAGGTTCTCGTCCGCGTACTGGAAGCCGGGACCGCCGTAGCCGGTGGTCGTCGGGTCGCCACATTGCAACACGTAGATGCCCTTGGTCGTGAGGCGGTGGCAGAGGGTGCCGTTGAAGAACCCCTTGCGCGCCAGAAAGGCCAGATTACGAACCGTGATGGGCGCATGCCTGGCGTCCGCCGCCACTTTGATAGGTCCGCAGTTGGTCCTGAAGGTGAAGATGTAGCTCCTGGCCTTCAGCATCTTCCTCGGTTGCGTGAACACCGGAGCGGCATGGGCCTTGGCAGTGGAGGGAGCGCATTTCAGCGAGGCAGTCGCGGCCGTCGCTGCCGGAGCCGTGGCCACTGTGCACAGCATGAGCACTGCAGCCGCTGCGGCACCAAGTTTCATGGGCGAGAGTCTAGGTCCAAACGCTGTGGTGCCTGCATGGGTGGTGGTAACTACGGGCTGCCCGTCGCGGTCAGCCGATGCGGTCGCCGCGGGTGGTATACGAAATCGTTACCCTTGCCCACGGAGGTGCCCGTGCTGTTCACATTTGAAGCTGGTCCATGGCAGACCAATTGCTGGATGCTCAGCTCTGGTCCCGGTAGTGAATGCATCATTGTCGATCCCGGCATGGATGCCCTGCCACGCATTCGCGAGAAAGTGGTGGCGACCAATCTCAAGCCGGTGGCCGTGCTGCTCTCCCATGGTCACATCGATCACATGTTCTCCGTGCTGCCGGTGGCAGCGGGCTACGACATTCCCGCCTTCGTGCATCCCTCGGATCGTGAGCGCATCGGCAATCCCTACGCCACCATGTCGGCCGACATCCGCGGCATGGTCAAGCAGTTGGGCGTGGAATTCGCCGAACCCTCAGACCTGCGCGAAGTGATCGATCAGGAGCGGGTGTCGCTTGCCGGTTTCGACTTCGTGGTGCGACATGCGCCCGGACACACCCAGGGTTCGCTGATCTTCGAGACCACGCACGAGGAACAACGCACCGTGTTCAGCGGTGATGTGCTCTTCGCCGGATCCATCGGTCGCACCGACCTCGAAGGTGGGAGCCAGACGGCTATGGAACGCACGCTCCGTGACATCATCCTGCCCATGGCGGATGAGACCGTGGTGCACTGCGGGCACGGACCCTCCACCACCATCGGTCGCGAACGGCGCACCAACCCCTACCTGCGATTGGCGATGTGATGGCGGAGATCATCAAGGGCCCCAAGGGCGTTCCCGTCTACCTGCCGCCCCAGTCGGCGACCTTCCTGGCCGTGCGCGAGGCACTTACCAGCCCTGCACGCCATGCGGGCTACGGCTACATCGAACTCCCCGTGTACGAGGACACCTCGCTGTTCGTACGTGGCGTCGGCGAATCCACGGATGTCGTGTCCAAGGAGATGTTCACCTTCACCGACCGTGGCGAGCGCTCCATCACCCTTCGTCCCGAGGGCACGGCCGGCGTCATGCGCGCTGTCATCGAGCACGGCCTCGACAAGGGGCAGCTGCCGGTGAAGATCTATTACGCAGCACCGTTCTTCCGTGCAGAACGCCCGCAGTTCGGTCGCTACCGGCAGCTGCAGCAAGTGGGCATCGAGGCCATCGGTGGAGACGACCCAGCGCTGGACGCGGAGGTCATAGCACTCGCCGATGAGGGCTATCGCTCGCTCGGCCTCAGCAAGTACGAGTTGCGCATCACCTCGCTGGGCTGCGCCAACTGCCGCCCCGCGTACCGCGCGCTGCTGCAGGATTTCCTGCGCGGGCTCGAACTCGATGTCGAGACGCAGGAACGAGCGCGAGTCAATCCCCTCCGCGTGCTTGACGACAAGCGCATGGAAGTGCAGCGCCAGCTCACCCATGCGCCCTTGCAAGTGGACCACCTGTGCGCCGACTGCGCAGAGCACTACCGGCTGGTGAAGCACTACCTGCTGCTGCTCAACGTGCCGTTCGTGGAGTTCCCGCGCCTGGTCCGCGGTCTCGACTACTACACGCGCACCACCTTCGAATTCGACCATCCGCTGTTGGGGGCGCAATCGGGTATCGGTGGAGGCGGCCGCTACGACGGGCTGATGACGGAGCTGGGGGGAGCGCCGCTAAGTGGCATCGGCTTCGGCCTGGGCACCGATCGCACCATGATCGCCTGCGACGCGGAAGGCCTCACCGTGGGCGATCCAGCGCGCTGTGACGTGTTTCTGGTGCCGCTCGGCTCCGAGGCCAAGGATTACGCGGTGCGCCTGGCGGGCCAGCTCCGGCGAGTCGGCGTACGGGTGGACATGGCCTACGGAGACCGCGCCCTCAAGGGCTCGATGAAGGCCGCGGACCGCTCCGGCGCGCGCTATGCCGTTGTCATCGGTGACCGTGAATTGGCGGACAGAGCGCTGCCCCTGAAATCATTGGCTACCGGCGAACAGGAACTGGTGCCGGCAGACAGCCTGGTTCAGACCATCGTCGGCAATCTGGAGGCATAGTGCTGCGCACACATGAAGCGGGAACGCTTCGCAATTCCCATGTCGGTACCACCGTGACCCTCACCGGCTGGGTGGCCCGACGGCGAGATCATGGTGGCGTCGCCTTCATTGACCTGCGGGACGCCTCTGGAGTGGTGCAGGTGGTGGTGCATGACCCTGAGGTCGCCGGGGCCCTGCGCGCGGAGTACTGCATCAAGGTGGTGGGCGTGGTCGGTGCCCGGCCTCAAGGCAACGAGAACCCGGCATTGCCCACTGGAGACATCGAAGTGACGACGGAAGCGCTCACGGTGCTGAGCGAGGCAGCACCGCTGCCCTTCCCCATTGATGACACCATTGATGTCGGCGACGAGACCCGCCTGAAGTACCGCTACCTGGATCTGCGCCGTGCCGAGCCGGCCGCCGCCCTGCGCCTGCGTTCCAAGATGTCGTCGATTGCGCGCCGCGTCCTTGACGAGCGCAACTTCCTGGAAATCGAGACCCCGACCCTCACCGCTTCCACGCCCGAGGGCGCCCGCGACTTCCTGGTGCCGGCGCGCCTGTCGCCCGGCTCCTGGTACGCACTGCCGCAATCACCACAGCTTTTCAAGCAGCTGTTGATGGTTGCCGGGATGGAGCGTTATTACCAGATCGCCCGCTGTTACCGCGATGAGGATTTCCGTGCCGATCGTCAGCCCGAGTTCACGCAGCTGGACATCGAGATGTCGTTCGTCGAGCAGGAAGATGTGCTGCAGGTGGGCGAAGCAATTGTGCGCGCCATCTGGGAGGGCACCGTCGGATACAGCATCGGCGATATCCCGCGCATGACCTACGCCGAGGCCATGCAGCGCTACGGCTCGGACAAGCCTGACCTACGCTTCGGCCTTGAGCTCATCGAACTCACCGAGTACTTCTCCAACACGCCCTTCCGGGTCTTCCAGGCTCCGTATGTGGGCGCCGTAGTGATGCCCGGTGGGGGCGATCAGCCGCGCCGCACCTTCGACGCCTGGCAGGAATGGGCCAAGCAGCGTGGTGCCCGTGGTCTGGCCTATGTGACGATCGCAGCCGACGGCGAACTGGGTGGACCAGTGGCCAAGAACATCTCCGAGGAGGAGCGCGCAGGTCTGGTCGCAGCCACGGGAGCCCAGCCGGGTGACTGCATCTTCTTCGCTGCAGGCAAGCGCAGTGAGGCACTGGCGCTGCTTGGTGCCACGCGCCTCGAAGTGGGCAAGCGTGTCGGCCTCATCGACGAGAAGGCGTGGAGTTTCCTGTGGGTGGTCGATGCCCCCATGTTCGAGGCGGTCGAGGACGACGAGGGCAATCCCGCTTGGACTGCCGTGCACCATCCCTTCACCTCGCCCAATGCGGACTGGGTCGACGATTTTGAGACGGCGCCGGATCGGGCGCTCGCCTGGGCCTACGACATCGTCTGCAACGGCAACGAGATCGGCGGGGGGTCAATCCGTATCCACCGTCGCGACGTGCAGCAGCGCGTCTTCAATCTGCTGGGCATGACGGACGCTCAGGCGGAGGCCAAGTTCGGCTTCCTGCTCGAGGCGTTCAAGTTCGGCCCGCCGCCGCATGGTGGCATCGCACTGGGCTGGGATCGTGTGGCCATGCTGCTGGCAGGGGCGAGTTCCATTCGTGAGGTCATCGCCTTCCCCAAGACCGGCAACGGGCACGATCCGCTCACGGGCGCGCCGACCCCCATCACCGTGAAGCAGCGTCGCGAAGCAGGCGTGGACTCCAAGCCCAAGGAGGCTGCAAGCGCCGAGTAATGGCTGGCACCGCGGTCTCCGTCAGGCTGGGTCCAGCCTCTAGGGTGTCGTTGTGATGAGGCGTCTGGGACTGACGATGTTGGCAGCGACCCTGCTGCTGAGCGGGTGCAGCGCGCCCGCCCACCAGTACATTGCCGCCAACGGCGACGGCATGTACTTCGCCCTGCCCGCTTCCTGGACGCAGGTGCCGATGAAGCAGCTGGTGAAGGCGCAGCAGGGCTGGACCGATGACGCCGGCAATGTCTTCCGCCAGACCGTGCGTTGGCAAGGCGTGTGGTCGGCGCACACCATTGACGCCGACCGAGCCTTCGCTGCCAGGCCGGCATCGGCACCGGTGGTGTTCGCCTATGTGCGCGACTTGGTCGGTGTGGAACAGCAGGGGATCGGCAAGGATGTGAAGGCCGCACTGCGGGACGTCCTGATCCCAGCCTCCTCCCTGCCCAGTGGTTCCGTGCTCACGCAAACCTGGACGCGATCGGGCTTCACCGGCATCCACCAGACGGGTACCTACGTCAGTGGAGGTGCCATGCAGACAACCGAGGTGGTGAGCACGCTGCCACCGGCCCGCAATCGCCTCTACGTCTTTGCCATGCGTTGCAGCGAGTCCTGCTACTCGGCCTACGGCCGGGACATCAATGCTGTCTTCGAATCCCTCACCTTCAAGGAGCCACGTGGCTAACGACATCGGCAGCTCCGCCTTCACCTCCCGCATCCGCGATGAGGACCGGCGAACACGCAAACCGCTGGATTGGTGGGACCGCGTCAAGCTGGTCGTGCTCTGGGTGATCCTCTATGCCCTGGTGTTCTGGAGCACCATCGCGACCAATCCCATCATCCCGGCCGGTGATGCCCTGTACAACACCACCTTCACCGCTCCCGGCGTCTTCCTGAGCCTGCTCATCGTGTTCGAACTGGTGCGGCAGATGCACTTCGCCATTGCCGAACGTGCATCCGGCTATTACTTCTTCTGGCGTCGCATCTTCGAGCAGACAGACAGTCGGGTCATGCGCATCCGACCCTGGACGCGCTTCCGCATCGCCCGTTTCGTGCGCTGGGCTGTCATCCTCTACGTCGCGGCCGCCATCACCGGTGGCTTCATCGGAACCTCACCCATCGAGGCCGTCGTCACCGCTCCGCAGCTCATCCTGCAGGGCATGCCCTATCTGCTGCAGATCGTCTTCTACATGTTCGTGGCGATCATCCAGTTCGTCGCCATCTTCTGGTTCCTCTCGCGTGGCGGCATCGACGTCTACATGCCGGACGACGTCCGCACCCGTTTCACCGACGTGTGGGGACAGGATCGTGTGCTGGAGCGCATCAAGGAGAACATCCTCTTCCTGGAGAATCCCGAAGCCATCGAGGACCACGGCGGCTATGTACCCGGTGGCATCCTGCTCTGGGGGCCACCCGGCACCGGTAAGACGCTGATGGCGGAGGCGGTGGCGGGGGAGACCGGTCGCCCCTATGTGTTCGTCGACCCGGGCGCCTTCGTGAACATGTTCTTCGGCATCGGCGTGCTCAAGGTCAAGGGCCTGTTCCGCAAGCTCCGCAAGCTCTCCCTGCGCTACGGCGGGGTCATCGTCTTCTTCGATGAGGCCGACACCCTCGGTTCACGTGGTGGCCAGGTGTCGCAGATGCGCCGCGAGGCGCTGGCCGGTCAGGCCATCAGCAGCCAGCTCGGCTGCAATGGCGCCTTCTTCGTGTCCGAGACCGCGCGGGCCGCACTCGCGGAGGAGCAGCGGCAGGTGGTCGTACCCGGCATGGGTGGGGGACGATCGTTCGACGGAACGCTGCAGGCCCTGCTGACAGAACTATCAGGCCTGACCAAGCCACGCGGTTTCATGAACCGGGTCGTGCGCCGGGTGCTGGGCATCCGACCCAAGCATCCGCCCAAGTACCGCATTCTCGTGATGATGGCCACCAACATGCCCGATTCGCTGGATCCCGCGCTCCTGCGTCCGGGCCGTATCGACCGTTCGTACCGGGTGGGCTATCCCACCAAGGACGGCCGTCTCGAGACCTACCGCAACTATCTCGGGCGCATTCAGCACTCGCTCACCGACGATGAGGTGGAGCGACTGGCCATGGTGTCGCCGTATGCCACCGGTGCCAGCATCAAGGACACGGTGAACGAGGCACTGGTCATTGCCATCCGCGATGGTCGTGACACCGTCACTTACGGTGACGTCATCAAGGCCAAGTCGCTGAAGCAGCACGGCCTCCCGGATGGCGGCGCCTACGTCGACCGGGAACGGCACAGCGTGGCCTTGCACGAGGCCTGCCACGCAGTGGCGATGTACAGGCTGCAGCACACCTCCATCATCGACGTGGCCACCATCGAACGGCGCGGTGATGTGGGTGGCTTCGTCTCACCCATTCCGGTCGAGGACCGCTTCGTGCAATGGCGCAGCGAGGTGGAGATAGACATCATGACTTTCCTGGCCTCGCTGGTCGGTGAGCGCATGTTCTACGAAGGCGACCACACCCAGGGCGTCGGTGGGGACATGGCGCAGGCCACCGCACTGCTCACGCGCTCATTGCTGTCACACGCTATGGGCAGCAACTTGCGCACGTTCAATGCCGGCATGCTCGGCAATTCCGGGCTCATGCCAAACGGCATTCCGCTGGTGCAGGGGCTGTCCTGGGAAGGGGCGATCGCCGAGGAGGTGGAGCAACGTCTGGCTGATCTCTATCAGCGCACACACGAGCTGCTGGCCCAGCACCGCGACGACGTACTGGCCGTCACCCATGCGCTGGAGGTGCACTCGACCATCTCCGGCGACGACGTGGCCGCCGTCATCGAGGGCCGCAAGGGTCCGCTGGTGGACGGTCGCGCATATGCGGATGCGGACTTCCGTCGCCGGCTTGAGGACTACCACGCGGCGGCCGTCGAAGCGCATCGCGTTCGCCATGAGCGCCCACCGCGCCTGCCCGAGCTGCCCCAGGCGCAGCACGCGGAAGTGGCCGGCGAGTAACGATCATGACCGACCTCTTCTCGCAGTTCGCGAACACGGCGCCGCTGGCGGTGCGCATGCGTCCGCGCTCCGCCGAGGAGTTCGTGGGACAGGACCACCTGCTCGGTCCCGGCCTGCCGCTGCGTCGGTTGTTGGACGGCACCAGCGAGGTGTCGGTCATCCTCTGGGGCCCACCCGGCACCGGAAAGACCACCATCGCCAACTTGGCGGCACAGGTTTCCGGACGGCGCTATGTGGAGCTCTCGGCCATCACCGCGGGCGTCAAGGATGTGCGCGAAGTGGTGGAACGGGCCAAGGTGGAACGCGAGGTCTACCAACGCGGAACCGTGCTCTTCGTCGATGAGGTGCACCGATTCAACAAGACGCAGCAGGATGCCTTGCTGCCGGCCGTGGAGAACGGCTGGGTCACATTGATCGCTGCCACCACCGAGAATCCCGGCTTCTCCGTCAATGCGCCATTGCTGTCGCGCAGTGTTGTGCTGCAACTGCATGCACTGACCGAGGCTGAGTTGCGATTGCTGGTGATGCGTGCGGTCGAGGCACCACACGGGCTGGCGGGCGCGGTGACGCTGGCGGACGGCGCCCTCGATGCCATCGTGCGGCTCTCACTCGGTGATGCCCGCCGGGCACTCACGGCGCTCGAGGCAGCGGCCGGCATGGCAGCGGAAGGCGTCATCACCATGGCAGCGGTGGAGGCAGCCATCCAGCAGGCCATGGTTCGCTATGACAAGGATGGGGACGAGCATTACGACACCATCTCCGCCTTCATCAAGAGTGTGCGCGGCTCCGACGTTGATGCCGCGCTGCACTGGCTGGCCAAGATGCTGGTGGCGGGGGAGGACCCGCGCTTCATTGCACGACGGCTGGTGATCCTGGCCTCCGAGGACATCGGACTGGCGGATCCCACCGCCCTGCAGTCCGCCGTGGCTGCGCTGCACGCGGTTGCTCAGATCGGCATGCCCGAGGCGCAACTCACGCTGGCCCAGGCCACCGTGCACCTGGCCACTGCACCCAAGAGCAATGCGGCATATCTCGCCATCAACGCTGCAGTGGCTGATGTCAAGGCCGGCCGCACGGGACGGGTGCCCCCGCATCTCAGCAATTCCAGATACGGCAAGCGGGAAGCCGAACTGGGCTACCAGTATCCGCACGACGACCCCGCCGGGGTGCTTGAGCAGCACTACGGGCCGCTGGGCATGGATCTTCCCGCCTACTACCAGCCCGCCGACCGCGGCAACGAGGCGCGCCTGCGCACCCTGCTGGAGCACCTGCGCGGGGTCATCCACGGGGATTAGCGGCACAGCAGCCCGATAGTCTTGGCCTCCACAATGCTGTGAGGAGTGGCACGCCATGAAGCGTTTGTTCTGGTTCGGTCTGGGCATCTACGCCGGCGTGCAGTTGAACCGTCGGGGCAAGCAGGAGTGGCAGGCCGTGAAGTCCGATCCACTCCGCGAGGTCGACCGACTGGTCCGCTTCGCCACACCGCTAGTGCGCAGTGCCATCCGCACCGTGCGCCCGTCGAATGGGATCTGATGGAATCCGCCGAAATCCGCAAGCGCTTCCTCTCGTACTTCGAGCGGAACGGTCACACCGTCGTCCCATCGGCCTCCCTGCTGCTGGACGACCCGACGTTGCTTTTCGTGAACGCCGGCATGGTGCCCTTCAAGCCTTATTTCCTCGGTGAGGCGGTTCCGCCCTACCCGCGTGCCGCCAGTGTGCAGAAGTGCGTGCGCACGCTCGACATCGAGGAGGTGGGCAAGACCACGCGCCATGCCTCCTTCTTCCAGATGTGCGGCAACTTCTCCTTCGGCGATTACTTCAAGGAAGCGGCCATTCCCTTCGCCTGGAACCTGCTCACGGGTGCACAGGCAGATGGCGGTTTCGGATTCGACGGGGATCGCCTGTGGGTCACCGTCCTGGGCGACGATCAGGAGGCGATCGACATCTGGCTCAAGACCGGTGTGCCACGTGAGCGCATCCAGAGCCGGGGATTTGCCGACAACTACTGGTCGATGGGGGTTCCCGGTCCGGGCGGCCCCTGCTCCGAGATCTACTTCGATCGTGGCCCGCAGTACGGCCGCGAAGGCGGTCCGGAGGCCGATGAGGACCGCTACCTCGAGGTCTGGAACCTGGTGTTCATGCAGGACGAACTCAGTACTGTGCGCTCCAAGATCGACTTCGACGTCGCGGGCAACCTGCCCAAGAAGAACATTGACACCGGCATGGGTCTGGAGCGCATGGCGGCCCTGCTGCAGGGCGTCGAGAACATCTACGAGATCGACACCACCAAGCTGATTCTCGATCGCGCGTCTGCCCTCACCGGCGTGAAGTACGGCGCCGATGAGAAGAGCGATGTGCGTCTGCGCGTCATCGCCGACCATGCACGTACGTGCGCCTTCCTCATCGCCGACGGTGTGCTGCCGTCGAATGAGGGCCGTGGCTATGTACTGCGCCGCATCATGCGCCGTGTGGTGCGCAATATGCGCATCCTGGGAGCCATGGATCCCACCATGGCCGAACTCATCGACGTCTCAGTGCAGTCCATGAGTCCGCAGTACCCCGAGCTGCTGAGTGCTCACAGCCGCCTGCGCACGGTGTCGGAGGCCGAGGAGGCCGCATTCATCTCCACGCTCAAGCAGGGCACCCAGATCTTCGACCTGGCCGTCGCCGACGCCAAAGCGCAGACGGCCGGCACACCCACGCTGTCAGGTGCTTCGACCTTCGCCCTGCATGACACCTTCGGCTTCCCCTTCGATCTGACCTTGGAGATGGCGGCCGAGCACGGGGTGCATGTCGACGAGGACGGTTTCCGCCGGCTCATGAAGGAGCAGCGCGATCGGGCCAAAGCGGATGCCAGGGTGCGCAAGGCCGGCTTCACCTCGCCCACGGTCTACCGCGACGTCATGGAGCGCATCGGCACCACCACCTTCACCGGCTACGACGAGGTCGTGAGCGAGTCGACCATCGGTGGCATCGTGGCTGCAGGCCTCGCGGTGCAAAGCGCCAAGGTTGGCGACACGGTCGAGATCATCATGTCCCGCACGCCGTTCTACGCGGAGTCGGGCGGGCAGTTGGGCGACCACGGCATCATCGAGGCTGCCGGTGGCGCCAGGATCGACGTCTTCGATGTGCAATCACCGGTGCCGGGCATGTTCGTACATCGCGCCACCATCGTCGACGGTGAGGTGACGTTGGGGGAGCAGGCCGTTGGTCGCGTGGATCTTGAACGCCGCAACGCCATATCGCGCGCACACACTGCCACGCACATGATCCACAAGGCCTTCCGCGAGATCCTCGGAGACACCGCTACCCAGATGGGCTCCGAGAACTCCCCGGGACGCCTGCGCTTCGATTTCCCGTCTGCGAATGCGGTCCCCGATGCAGTGATGAACGATGTGGAGTCCCGCGTCAACACCCTGCTGCTCAACGACCTGCCCGTGACGGCCGAATACATGTCGCAGGATGCGGCGCGCAAGCTCGGTGCCATGGCCCTCTTCGGCGAGAAGTACGGCGACACCGTGCGCGTGGTCTCGGTAGGCGACTGGACGCGCGAGCTCTGCGGTGGCACCCACACCAAATCGTCGGGCAACCTGGGCCTGGTGAAGTTCCTTTCCGAGGGCTCCATCGGTGCCGGCGTGCGCCGGGTGGAGGCGCTGGTGGGCTCCGATGCCTACCGCTTCCTGGCGCGCGAGCACCTGCTCGTGAATCAGCTTGCGGAAATGATCAAGTCCCGGCCGGAGGAGCTGCCCGAGCGCATCGATGCCATGCTGCAGCGACTCAAGGACGTGGAACGCGAACTGGACAAGGTGCGGGCCGCAGCGTTGCGAGCGCAACTGGACCAACTGGTACGCACGGACCAGGTCGGCGCGGTGGTGGTGAAGCGCGTGGTGCTGCCGGAAGGCACCCCGAGCGGTGAATTGCGCAACCTGGTGATGGAGTTGCGCGGGCAGATTTCTGAGAGCCACCAGGGGGTGGTTGTGGGCTTCGGTTCCGAGCCGGGCAAGGTCGCCTTGGTCATCGCCGCCAACGCTGCCGCCATTGCCGCGGGGCATGGGGCGGGTGCACTGCTGCAGCGCGTCGCACCCGTGATCGGCGGCAAGGGTGGAGGCAAGCCCGACCTGGCGCAGGGTGGTGGCACGGAGGTTTCGGCCATTCCCGCCGCCATGCTCGAATTCGACAGGGCGCTGGCCCAGTAGATGCGTTCCGGAGTGCGGGTGGCGCTCGATCTCGGTACCCGACGCATC
>JAKAIC010000052.1 GCA_021814565.1 Actinomycetes bacterium
ATCGCCGACGACCTGGACATCTGAGCCCCCCCCCGCTTAACCGCCGACGGCTCCTTTGTGGGGCCTTCAGCCATGCTGAAGGCCCCACAAAGGAGCCGTCGGCGGTTTCGTGTCAGCGGGCGGCGAGCCAGCGTTGCAGCCAGGGCCGAAATTCCGTGAGGCTGGAGGCCATGACATCGGGCTGGTGGGCTTCGAGTTCGGCGCGGGTCATGGGTCCGGTGGTCACGATGACGGACATGGCTTGGGCCGCGCGTGCGGCGCGAATGTCGCCCTCGTGGTCGCCGACGTAGATCGACGCACCCTCCTCGAGCAACACCTGCCCTTTGTGCTCGGCAAAGAGGTAGCCGTAGGTGGTATCCACCGGCAGTTGCACGACGTCGATCACCTTGTCCACGAAGTCCTTCTTCTTGGCGCTGATGACGATGACACGTCCGCCTGCCTCGTGCACTGCATCAACCGCGTCGCGGGCACCGGGCAGCAGCTTGGACTTGGGGATGCCGAACCTGCCGTAGTGATCGCGGTACTCGTCGAGCAACTGCTCGTAGGACTCTTCCGGTAACCACATGGGGAACACCATGTCCAGCGGCAGACCGATGGTGGCCAGCACATCATCGCGGCGCACATCAGCACCATGGGCGCTGAAGACGTGCATGAGGCCATCGGCAATACCCTCCGCGGAGTCGACCAGGGTCATGTCGAGATCGAAGCCGACGACGAGGTTCATGCAGGGAGATTAGCGAAGCTCAGCGCGTGACATCGGCATGCGTGAGGTGCAGCACCGGGCCTGCAGAGCTGCGGCCGTCGCTGGTGCGTGTAATGGCCACCACGTCCAGGTAGTCGCCGCCGCTCCAGGCCCCGTCTTCCAGCACCAGCCGATAGGGGGCGCTGTCATCGCTGCCCAGCGCGTTCCACGCGCAGCTGGCGCAAGTGCGGGCTGCGAAGGTGACCGTGATCGGATCACTTCCGGCGTAGCCCGAGGCCGTGAGCAGCGGCGCCCCGTAATCCACGTTGAAGGACGCCGCCGCCGTCAGCATCGGGGCACTGCTGGTGGAGGGAAGCAGCCGCGCTGCACGCAACACCAAGGTCGAGCGTGGCGGCACCGTGAATCCCAGCTGGCCGGACGCGCCCGTGGCTGCCCTGACCTTGCCGCCGAACACACTCACGAAAGCGGAATCCGGCGTCGACGTTTGGACCGTCGCCCGCAGCGAACGATTGGAGGCGTTGCTCGCCACCACGAACTCCCTGCGTTCGCCGGCGTCGATGCGCGACCACACCAGCAGGGATCCGTGCGCCTTGCGCAGGGTGAGCGCGCCACTGCGCAGCGCGGCGTACTTGCTGCGGAGCCCATTCAGTGCACGCAGGAACAACGCTATCGGCAACTTCTCCTCGGACCTGCTGAGGGACGATCCACTGCCGATGGGCTTGCCACCGACACGCGCCTCGGTCTTCCAGGACGCGACTTGGGTGGGAAACATGTCCTCACGCGCCGCCTTGTCCCCGCCCGTTCCCAGCATGCCCACTTCGTCGCCGTAATACACGACCGGAGCACCACGCAGCAGGTAGAGCAACGAATATGCCAACTCCGTGCGCGGCAACAACTGTGCTGGAGTGGTGCCACCGCCGGCGTTCTGCACCAGCATGGCGGTGCGGCCCATGTCGTGATTCCCGCCGAAGACCGTCAATCCGTAGGCATTGCGCACGAACCCGTCACTGCTGACGCCAGCGTTGAAGGCATCGTCGTAGTTCAGGGTGCCGCTGAGCGCCGTCGCATCGCTGGCGCCCGCGGCGAAACGGACCACCGCCGGCTGCAGGCCGAAATCGAGCACCGAAGGCAATCGGCGATCGCGCACGTACGTAGCCAGTGTGGCCGGATCCTCGATGAAGACCTCACCGAACAGTTGGGGCTGGTGCGCGGCCAGCCCCTTGGCTGCCGCCTTGGCCTGTACATCCTGCATGAGCTTGGGAATCCAGCGAGCGAAGAAGGCGTCATCGACATGCTTGGCGGTGTCGATCCGGAAGCCATCCACGGCGTGGTTCACCAGCCAATCGGAATAGACGTCTGCGAAGCCGTCCACCACCGCGGTGTTCTCCGTCTTGATGTCATCGAGCCCGTAGAAGTCGCCGTTCTGGTACTGCTGCGGGCTGCTCCAGTTCTCCACGTTGCCCTGGTTGTGATAGTTGGAGAGATCGTTCAGGAAGGCCGGCGATTTCACGTCGGCCCAGGCCGCAGGCACAAAAGGCTGCTTGCTCCCCGGCGCGCCGAAGCCCGTGCCATCCCGGTAGCCGATGATGTCGGCGGTGTGGTTCATCACGATGTCGACGTACACCTTGAGCCGCAGCGCATGTGCCTTGGCGACGAAGGAGTCGAAATCCGCTTCGGTGCCGAAGTGCGGGTCGATGTGCGTGAAGTCGAGGATCCAGTAGCCGTGGTAGGCGGCGGAGCTGCCCTGCACCGCACGGTTCACGAAGGGTGGCGTGATCCACACGGCGGTGAAGCCCAAGCGCTTCACGCGGTCAAGGTTGCGCGTCAGGCCCTTGAGGTCGCCACCATGGAAATAGCCCGGATCACTGGGCTTGAAGCCGCCGCTGGCCAGACCACCCGCAACTGCAGCCGAGCCGTGATCGTTCCGGATATCCCCGTTGGCATAGCGATCAGTCATCACGAAGTAGATGGAGTCCTGGGACAGCGGGCTGCGTGGCATCACCGTGGCGAGCGCAGCGACCTGGACCCCCGGGATGGTGGCGTCTGCGGCTGTCGCCGGCACCGCCATCGGTGCCAACGCGAGCGGGATGACGGCCAGTCGTGTCAGCCAATGCTTCATCGCACACTCCATATTCCAGCGCCCGGGGACGCCCAATCGATGGACAGCTGTCCGCCGTGCATGCTGGCCGGCAGACCGAATTGCTGGGTCAGGTTCGCGATCCCGAAGCGCCGGACGTCGACGTCCCACGTGCCCGCCGCTCGTGCCACCACGACCAACAGGCGCTCATCCGCAGTCTCCCGAAGGAACGACACCAGGTCGGCGTCAACGTGCACCCACCGCAATCCGCCGGAGGCCAGGGCGCCGCTTCGCCCACGCAGGGCCAGTAGGTCGCGGTAGTCGGCCAGGGTCCGCGCGTCCCGGTGCTCCGCTGGGTCCCAGGGCATGGTGACGCGACCGTCCTCCCCCCAGTCGCCGGTGACCCCGAATTCATCACCGGCGAACACCATGGGCGTCCCGGGCAACGTGACGAGCAGTACGGCAGCCGCCGTCTGTCGATCACCGAAGACAGAACGGGCGCGCGCTGTGTCGTGCGATCCCAGCAGATTCCAGCTGCCCGTGAGCGAACGCCAGGGCATGCGCCCTGCGGCCATGCGCAGCGCTGCCACCATCTGCCTGCCGTCCACCCGGTCGGGCGCCAGCGCCGTGCCGGGAGCAGCCAGCCAGGACACCACCGGACCCCGGAAGGCGACGTAGTTCATGGTGCCGTGCCACGATCGGCCGTCTAGGTCGTCGCCGGCATCATGGAAGTGCTCGGCGATCAGCAACTTGTCGGGCCCCTCCTCCTCAACGGTGCGACGCACCAGCCGAGCCACTTCCCGGTTGAGGTCCGTTTCGCCATTGCGCGCCATCATGTTCGCCACGTCGATACGCCAGCCATCAAGTGCGAAGGGTGGCCGCAACCAGTGGCGAAGGATGCTCGTCTCCCCGGTGATCAGCAGCTCGCGCAGGCGTTCACTGTGCCAGTTGAACTTTGGCAGGCTGGGGAATCCCCACCAGCACTCATAGCCGTGTGGCAGGGCCGGATCGAACATGTAGAAATCCCGGAACGCCGGATCCTGCGCCTGCGCCCGGATGAACCATTCGTGCTGGCGACCCGAGTGGTTGAGCGTGAGGTCACCCATGACGCGCAATCCCCGGCTGTGCGCCGCCTCGACCAGCGCGATGAGCGCTTCATCGCCACCCAGCAGGGGATCCACGTGGTGGAAGGAAGTTGCGTCATAACGATGCGTGGAGTTGGCCGGGAAGAAGGGCGTCAGATACAGGAGGTTGACGCCGAGCGCCTGCAGGTGATCGAGGTGATCGTGCACGCCCCACAAGTCGCCGCCGAAGTACTCGCTGCCGGGGTTGCGCTGCCGGGGTTGGGGACGCTCATGCCAAGGTCGCGGCACTGCCCACTCGGGCAGGGGGTAGCGGCGTCCTGAGCTTGCGAAACGATCTGGAAACACCTGGTAGGCCACGGCCGAGGCGGCCCACGAGGGCGTCGGTGATGCTGCAGCAATGGAGAAGTCGAAGGCATCCGGCACGTCGTGGGGATACCAGCCGGCAGCCGTCAGCCAGCCCCAGCCCAACTGCGGACCTTTGACGTACCAGCGGTATCTGGCCAGCGGATTGCGGATCGGCAGCTGTGCTGTGTACCAGCGATCAGTGCCGTCATCCCGGTCGAGCACAGCGTCGTGGCGTCGTGGCTCGGCATCCTCCAGGGAGCGGATCTGCACCATTTCTAGTTGGAGATCGGCCGGCACGCGGAGACGGACCTGCACCAGTTCACCGAGAACAGGCGCCGAATTCGAGACATAGAGCCCGGACCCGTCGTGATGGAGTTCGCTTCCGAGGTTCATCAGCCCTTGACGGAACCCGCGGTGAGGCCGCCCACGATGAACTTCTGCAGCGAGAGGAAAAGGATCACCAGGGGCACAGACGCGATCAGCGAGCCCGCCGCGAAGGGCCCCCAGTTCTGGTTGAACTGCCCGCCCACGAACTGCTGCAGGCCCACGGCGATGGTGCGCGACTGCGGATCAGTGAGGAAGACGCTGGCCATGATGAACTCGTTGAAGGAGCCGATGAACGAGAGCAGGGCAACCACGGCGAGCACCGGCGCTGACAGCGGGAAGAAGATCAGCCAGTAGACCTGCATCGGTGTGGCCCCGTCAACACGCGCCGACTCGTCAAGCTCCGCCGGGATGGTGTCGATGAAACCCTTGAGCAGCCAGGCATTGATGCCCATGGAGCCACCGAGATAGACGAGCAGCAGGCCACCCAGTGAACCCAGACCGAACGCGGGGAACACTTTGTAGATCTCACCCATGATGACGTAGATGGCAGCCAGCGCGAGGAACGTGGGAAAGACCTGGATCAGCAACAGCGCCTGAATCCCAACCTTGCGGCCCTTGAACTTCAGTCGACTGAACGCGTAGGCCGCGGCCGCGCCGATGAGCACCGAGATGATGGCGTTGAGCGATGCCACGATCATGGTGTTGCGGATCCAGGCCCCGAAGGGGATGTCGGGCGAGTTGAACAGGATGGTGAAATTCGACCAGCCCGGCTTGGTCGGGAACACGGAGGTAGTAACCAGTGTGCCCGTGGTCTCGAAGGCCGAGGTGAACACGATCCAGATCGGGAAAACCGTGAAGATGATGAGTACCCACGCGTACGCGTGACGCCAGAGGTTCTTGCGGAATGTGCGCATCTGCATCAGAACTCCTCAAGGGCCTTGCTGCGTCGGATGCTCCACATGGAGAGTCCGGCCACGATGACGAACATGAACATCGAGATGGCGGAGGCCAGACCGTAGTCCCGTGAATTCGGCGCGCTGATGGCTGTCTGGTACGCGTAGCTGATGAGGATGTCGGTGCCGCCTGCGCGTTCTCCTGCCAGTGCCTCGCGCGGCCCGCCACCGGTGAGCAGGTAGATGATGTTGAAGTTGTTGAAGTTGAAGGCGAAGGAGGAGATGAGCAGCGGGGTCAGGATCTCCAGCAGCAGCGGCATGGTGATGCGCCGCAAAGACTGCAGGCCAGTCGCGCCATCAATGGATGCGGCTTCCTTCAGCTCCGAGGGGATGGCCTGCAGGGCACCGCTGGAGATGAGGTACATGTAAGGGAAACCCAACCACAGGTTCACCAGGATGACGATGACACGGGCGTCGAAAGTGGAGTTGAACCAGTCCACGTTCGAGCTGATGAGGTGCATGCTCGTGAGCAGCCGGTTGATGACACCGAAGTCCGTGTTGAACATGCCGCGCCAGACCAGAATGCTCATGAACGAGGGGATCGCGTAAGGCAGGATCAGGATCGATCGGTAGACCGCTCGCCCACGCATGGGCTTGTCCAGCGCCAGCGCCAGGCCGAGTCCGAGCAAGAAGGTGGTGAACACGGACAGGAAGGCGAACATCACCGTCCAGATGAAGACCCGGATGAAGGGGTCACGCATCTCCGGGTTCGTCACCAGATTCACGAAGTTCTGCGGGAAGTTGGCGGTGCGCCAGCCCGGCGTCAGGAAGTCGTTGGCATTGCTCTTGTTGGCGAAGTTCCCGGTGCCGTTGTCGACGTACTGAGCGCCGGTGCTGGCCGAGGTGATGATATCGGTCTTGGCGTTGTAGGTGAGATCCTGTGAGACCAGCACGCCCAGGGTGCCGTACTGCGGCGCCACGTACTTGCCCTTGCCGTCAGGGAAGCGCAATTCCGTGATCTTGTCTCCGAGCGCTGCGATCTCGTCTGCCGTGAGTGGCGTGAATCCAGGCGCTGCCGTAGGCACCCCATTGGCGTCTGCCGTGTAGGTGCCGGGTGCCAGCAGCGTGGTCTTGGAGGTGGTGGCAAGTGAGACGCTGCCATCCGTCTGGTTGTGCATGAGGGCCGCATACTCATTGCCGACCTTGCCGATCGTGATGTCGAAGGCGGCGCCCGAGGGGTCCGCCTTCACCGATCGTGCCAGCACCTGGGTGATGGCCTCCGGCTTGGTGATGATGTTGCCGGTCTGGAATTTGAAGCCCGACATCACCACCGTGTAGACGATGGGGACGATCACGAACGCGGCAAGGAACACGATTCCCGGCGCCATGAACTTGACCGGGGTTGGTGCGCGGAAGATGTAGGCGTAGTTGATGAAGCCGATCGCGATGATCATGGCCCAAGCCAGGATCGTGGAGTCAGCGGCAAAGGCCGAACTGATGGCGATGCCCATGACGATGTCGATGATGCCGAGGACCAGGAACTTGAAAAGTACGGCAGGCATTCCCCGGAAGCCAACAAACCTGTACACGTGCTCGTCCCTATCCACACTCGACAACTACTGCGGGCGCTCCCCCGCCGGACGTCTGTGGGAGTGCGACGTCTCCGCCGCACTCCCACAGATGTTGCTATTACTCCTTGTAGCCCGCGACGAAGTCCATCTGCGCGCTCTGCGCGGCCCTGCGCAAGGTGGCCTTGAGCGGGGCGCCCTTGGTCAGGATCTTCGTGTACATATCCGTGAGCAGGTCATACCAGTTGGCACCGGAGGCCGTGTTGTTCAGGTACATGTCGACCTGGGCAACACCGCGGGAACCGGCCTTGGAGAAGCCGGCGACGCTGGGATCCGTCACCTGGGCGGCAGCGTCCAGATTGGCCGGAGGGCGATTCGTGAACGCGGCACCCTTGGCCTGGGTCTTGGCATCCGCAAGATACTGGATCACGAACTGCATGGCACCGGCGGAAACACCATGTGCACCCGAGAAGGTGGTCACGTAGGCGCCCTGGTAGCCCGTCCAAGGAGCACCCGTGGTACCGGCCTTCACACCCGGGACCGCCATGATCTTCAGGTTGGAGCTGCCGAGCGACGTGCGCGCCTTGTCCAGGTTCCAGCCACCGGAGTTGGCGAACGGAATCTTGCCGGCGAGGAAGTCAGGCGTGCAGTCGGCCCACTTGAAGAAGCCATTGGACTTGCCGTTCTTGGCCAGCAGGAACTTCTTGAAGTTGGCGACGAACTTGGGTGCGTCGAGGCCGACGTTCATGATGTTGGCGGTGCCATCGGACTTCAGGCCCCAGGCGTAACCGCCGAGCGCCGTGATGACGGGCTGGCTGCCCCAAACGCCGTCAAGCGCGCAGAAGCCGGCCGTGAACTTGGACTTGTTCTTCAGGTACAGCTTCACCATGTCGCCGAAGGTCCGGGGCATGACCTTCACCAGCTTGGTGTTCACGTACATGGCCGTGGTGTCCATGTCCAGCGGGATGCCGTAGAGCGAGCCCTTGTAGGAGAGGGTGCCGAGCGCACCCGCGGAGAACTTGGACTTCACCGACGAGGGCAGCGTGAGCGGCATGAGCTTGCCGTCCTTGGCGCCCTGCGAGGCGTAGGCGGAGTTGCTGATGACGACATCCGGTCCCGTAGCAGCGGTGGCGTTGGCCCACGCGGCATCGAGTGCTGTGAGGGCGCTGAAGGCCTTGACCTGGACCTCGTAGCCGGGGATGTTCGGCGGAAGAGCGTTCATCAGCTTGGTCAGGGACGGGCCGCGGGTCTCGTCGGTCCAGACCACGATCGTCTTGTTGGCGGCAGAGGCTGCCGGTGCCAGGAGCGCAGATGCGCCCAGTGTGATCGCCGCGGCTGCGCCGATCACACGACTCTTGCGAGCATTCATTGAGTTTCCTCCGCTATGTGCGGACTCCGTATGGAGTCTGTCCACAGTCTTGCTCAGCGCGAGGGCAACTTCCACCCGAACAGGCAGTCGTTATGCGACCGTCACTTCTTGCATCTGCATTGCAGAGGGCACCCCTGAAATTGCCCAAGCCCGGCCTGACACTGCCCCGGATCGGCCGAGAGGGGCGGCCCCGCAGGACCGCCCCTCTCGTGCATTTGCGTGGAATGGCTAGAAATCCATACCTTCGCCGCCGCCGGCCGGCATGGCCTGCTTCGGTTCCGGCTTGTCGGCGATGACCGCCTCGGTGGTGAGGAAGAGCGCGGCGATGGAGGCCGCGTTCTGCAAGGCCGAGCGGGTCACCTTGGCGGGGTCGATGATGCCGGCCTTGATGAGGTCGACGTACTCGCCCGTGGCCGCGTTGAGGCCGTGACCGACGGGAAGGTTGCGCACCTTCTCCACCACCACGCCGCCCTCCAGGCCGGCATTGATGGCGATCTGCTTCAGCGGTGCCTCGATGGCGACACGCACGATGTTGACGCCCGTGGCCTCGTCGCCCGAGAGCTTGAGACCGGCAAGCGCGCGATCGGCGGCCTGGATGATGGCCACGCCACCACCGGCGACGATGCCCTCCTCAACCGCAGCCTTGGCGTTGCGCACAGCGTCCTCGATGCGGTGCTTGCGCTCCTTGAGTTCAACCTCGGTCGCAGCACCGGCCTTGATGACGGCGACGCCACCGGCCAGCTTGGCCAGGCGCTCCTGCAACTTCTCACGGTCGTAGTCGGAGTCCGACTTCTCGATCTCGGCGCGGATCTGGTTGACGCGACCGGCGATCTGGTCGGCGTCTCCCGCACCCTCGACGATTGTCGTCTCGTCCTTGGTGACCACGACCTTGCGGGCGCGACCCAGGAGCGAGATGTCTGCGGTATCGAGCTTGAGGCCCACTTCCTCGCTGATGACCTGGCCACCGGTGAGGATGGCGATGTCCTGCAGCATGGCCTTGCGGCGGTCACCGAAGCCAGGCGCCTTGACCGCGAGCGATCGGAAGGTGCCCTTGATCTTGTTCACGACGAGTGTCGCGAGCGCTTCGCCCTCGACGTCCTCGGCGATGATGAGGATCGCGGCGCCGGTCTGCATGACCTTCTCCAGCACGGGCACCAGGTCCTTGACGGACGAGATCTTGCTGTTGACGATCAGGATGTACGGATCCTCGAGCACGGCTTCCATGCGCTCGGGGTCGGTGACGAAGTAGTGGCTGATGTAACCCTTGTCGAAACGCATGCCCTCAGTGAGCTCGAGCTCGAGTCCGAAGGTGTTGCTCTCCTCGACGGTGATGACGCCTTCCTTGCCGACCTTGTCCATGGCCTCGGCGATCATGTCGCCGATCTGCGTGTCAGCAGCCGAGATCGAGGCGGTGGCAGCGATCTGCTCCTTGCTGTCGACGCTCTTGGCGCTGGCGAGCAGTTCGGCGCTGATGGCGGCGACTGCGGCCTCGATGCCCTTCTTCAGGCTCATGGGATTGGCACCGGCGGCCACGTTGCGCAGGCCCTCGCGCACGAGCGCCTGGGCGAGCACCGTGGCCGTGGTGGTGCCGTCACCGGCGACGTCGTCGGTCTTCTTGGCAACTTCCTTGACGAGCTCGGCGCCGATCTTCTCGTAGGGGTCTTCGAGTTCGATCTCCTTGGCGATGGAGACGCCGTCGTTGGTGATGGTGGGAGCGCCCCACTTCTTCTCGAGCACGACGTTGCGGCCCTTGGGGCCAAGCGTCACCTTGACGGCGTCGGCGAGGATGTTCATGCCCCGCTCGAGCGCGCGGCGCGCTTCTTCGTCGAAAGCGATGATCTTCGACATGTGTTCTTGGTCCTCCAAGACGGTGGGAATCTCCACGCGTGCCCGCGACGGCGAGGCGTACCGCCACTCGTGGGAGTAACGGCCGACCCCACGTGGAGATGTTCGGGGTGACCCCGGTTCCGACTTGGCAGTCGGACGCCGAGAGTGCTAGCCGCAGATTAGCAGTCTCCCCCGGAGAGTGCTAACTGCCGCTTCACCGCCGGAACTCGCGCAAGACACGGCGTGTCGCGCGAGTTCCGGCGGTGAAGCGGGCTTGGCGGGGCCGGGGTGACTGCTGCGCGGCGGCCCTGGACATGACGAAGGGCGGCCTCCGTGAGGAGACCGCCCTTCGAGGTTGGTTGCTACGTCAGCTGGCGAGCTTGACGTTGCCCGCCTGCGGACCCTTGGGGCCGTCGACGATGTCGAACTCGACGCGCTGATCCTGCTCCAGCACACGGAAGCCGTCCATGACGATGGCGGTGTGGTGAACGAAGACGTCGCGATCCGTGCCATCAACCGAAAGGAAGCCGTAGCCCTTTTCAGAGTTGAACCACTTCACCGTTCCAGTAACCGGTGTAGACATGCATATTTCCTTACTTCATGGGACAGCGCCGCCCACGGCGGCACTGGGTCGTTCGTCGTGCAGTGCCCACGGAAGCAGGAAAAGCGATTTGGACCGAGCACAGCGTAGCGCCGTAAGTGCCCCGACACCTAGCACGGGAGGGAGTCCCTCGTGAAATGGTGACGAAAGGGGCGCCCAGAGGTACACCCGCAGAGGCGGTTGGTTTAGATGGACATCCCGACGCGCTTGGCGGAGCGCGCCTGCTGACGGGCATCGCGCATGCGACGGAGGCGCTTCACCAGCATGGGCGAGGCTTCCAGCGCCTCGGGCATGTCGATGATGGCGTTGAGCACCTGGTAGTAGCGGGTGGCACTCATGTCGAAGAGCTCACGAATGGCTTCTTCCTTGGCACCGGGGTACTGCCACCACGTGTGCTCGAACTCCAGGACGCGTGCGTCTCGCTCGGAGAGGCCGTGCCGGACAGGTGCGTCAAGCTTGTGCGCCGCTTCCATTCCTGATCTCCCTCTGCCGCTTGGGTCCGAGACTAGACGACGAACAACACGGTTGTCATTAGCGATTTCCGAGCACGGGCCCCAGCCTGTGCACCTACCTGGCAGTCAGGAGGACAGCAGGTCGGCGGGGCCCCGCGCGCCCGCGCCGGCCATGTGCAAGGCTTGGGTCGGAGTCTTTGCCATGCGAACCCCTGCCTACCTCGAGCGCCTGACGGACACCCGGCTGGTGCGGCTCTTCGCCGACCGCTGGCAGTGGGTTCGGCAGGTCACGGTCACCTCGGTCGCCGCAGCGCTGGCCTGGCAGGTCGGCGATATCTTCCTCCCCCGCAACGGCGTGGTGGCCGCCATAGCCGCCACGCTCACCGTCCAGGTGTCAGTGCACAAGTCAGTGCGGGAGGGCTTCTCGCAGATTCTCGGCACTTCATTGGGTGCCGGCATCGGCCTGCTCAGCGAGCAGTTGTTCGGTCTGGGCTTCATCACCGTGGTACTCACGGTGGGTCTGGCCTCCGTCGGGGCTCGCGCGCTGCGGTTGGGCGCGGCTGCCGCCATCAACGTCGCCATCACTGCGCTCATCGTCATCGGGCCGGGCCTGCCTGAGAGCACGGCCTGGCATCGGCTGGGCTCGATTGTCATCGGCACCCTCATCGGCATCTCGCTGTCCTACTTCTCGCATCCCAAGTCTCCGGCGGGGCGCACCGTCGACGAGATCGCCAAGCTGGCCACCTGGTCCGCGGAATTGCTCGGGGTCATGGCACACGGTGTGGCCGAGGGCTTCGATCGCCATCAGGCGGCACAGTGGTTGGCGCGTGGCCGTGTCTTGGTGGCTCGAGTTCCCCGCGTGCGCGCCCAAGCCCTGGAGGCGCGCGCCTATTCGCGCTGGTTCCCGCTGGCAGAACGGGCCGAGGCCGACGATCTCTACATGCGCGCCGTTGCCCTCGATCACGCCGTGGAGCAGGTGCGCAACATCGCACGCACGCTCTACGACTCCGCAGTGGAGGGCGCGCTGCCCATGAGCGTTAGCCAGCAGATCAGCGAGGCACTCTCCACTGCCAGCTATGCGTTGAGCGCCAGCGTCGTCGAGTTGCGGGACGAGGACGAGCTACCGCTGGATCCTGCAATCACCGAGGACGTGCGGCAGGCCGGCGTGGAACTTGCGGAACAACTCCTCGAGGAACGAGCCAACGTAGACAGCGAGCAGTTCGGGCACGGCATATACATCGCGACCACGCTGGGACGAATGGCCGATTCCCTCGACCAATCCGCACCGGCCTTGCACGAGGTGCCGGATCCGGGACCGCCGACCGAAGAACTGGTGTTGAAACTGCCCAACGCAGTGAAGCGCCGACCGCGTCGCTGGAAGCGCTGATCACCCGGTCGGAACTCGCCGGTGCACGATCGGCACGACTCAGTCGGCGCTGCCGACTGCACTCGGGTGCTGGCTTGGCTGCGTGGGTTCCGCGCCGACGGCAACCACCTGATCGCGGCCCCGCGCCTTGGCGACATACATGGCCCGGTCGGCGCGGGCAATCAGCGCATCCGTGCTTTCGCCGACCATGGTCATGGCAACGCCAATGCTCAAGGATGCCTGCAGCACCGCTCCCTCGAAGGTGATCGGTTGCGCTGCTGCCACACGGATCTTCTCGGCGATCTCCACTGCCTCCTCCAGGTTGTGGATGTCGAACAGCATGACCAGCAGTTCATCCCCGCCGGTTCGCGCCACCACATCACTCGCCCGCACGGCCTCGGAGATGCGGCGTGCCATGCTGCGCAGCACCTCGTCGCCCGCCGCGTGTCCGAAACCATCGTTGATGGTCTTGAAGCGGTCGATGTCACAGAACAGCACCGCCATGGCCAGGCCCGGCACGCGTGCATCGCCGGAGATCGG
>JAKAIC010000053.1:0-6603 GCA_021814565.1 Actinomycetes bacterium
GCCCTGGCATACAACATGGTTCACTCCCCGCATGAGGCGTGGGGGACGTCGCACGACGATCGGCGTAGACATCCTTGCGTCCGTCCTGTTCGCCTTGCTGTCCCCTCCCGCTGCCGCCGTGGAACATTGCTCTCCCATCGGCGCGACACGAACGCTGGGAGCTGTCGTGCAGCGGTGCTCCTCCGTGACCCAGCGTGTCACCAAGGTCGTACATGGACGGCACAAAGTGGCTTCAACCAATCGGATCACGTGGGTGCAGGTTGGGGAGGCCTGTGGGGTGAACGACACGCGAACGGTGCGGGACGGTGCATGGGCGTGGTGTGACGCGATTGATGGCCAGCGCATGTGGCGACCCTTGCCGGATCGCGGAATGGCCGCATTCGACTCGGTGCTGAATGCGATGCAGGCCGTGAGTGCTGACGTTGCGCCGGTAAGGGTAATTGCATCACCGGGGGTTCAGGAGAAGGGATGGGTGGTCAATTACTTCAAGCGCCATTGGGGCATGGTGTCTGCGTTGTTCCGGGATGCGTACACGCCGATTTCGCCGATACCGGCTGTCATTGCAACGAACCGTGAAGTTGATTGGTACGCCCAACAACTGGTCAGGGTCGGCATGCCACAGGCGATTGTGGATCAGGTGTATGCCCGTGTTGCGTCGCAGGCGGCAGCGAGTGACTCCAACTACATGACATCGGGCGGATTCACCCAATGGGAACTACCGAGTGGTGGCCGGACTGGCGTGATGTCCTACGTGATCGGGCAGAACCTGCCGAATTTCAACGATCAGCAGGGTGCGATCATCCCGCACGAATGGGTGCATGTGGTGCAGTTCGGGACAGGCGCCCAGTATCCCTGTTGGTTCATGGAGGGTGCAGCCGTGTACTACGGGACAGCTGTTGTGCAGTTCTCGAAGTACCCGGATGTCTCGCGACGTGTGTTCGCGGCGGTGCGAGCGCAGCAACTCCGAGATGCTGGGTCGTACCTTCCCCCTAGCGCATCCTCGGAGGGGTCTTCGGTCGCTGGCTGGCTCTCGTGGCTACAGCAGCATGAGTCGTACAACGGGTTCACTTGTGGTGCGGAGGGAGGCTTTTCCTTGGGATTCATCGCAACCGAGTACATGCTGTCACTCCGGGGTCACCAGGGGATACTCGATTTCATGACGGCGGCCTCGCAGCCCGGCGGCAGTTGGCAGTCGGCAGTGCAGGCAACCTACGGCATGAGCGCGGAAGATCTGGAGCGGGCCATCGCTGCGTACATCCCCGCGGTCATCTCGGAGCAGCAGGCAAGTTGAGGCTCCGGGCTCCCCGGTTGGGGGCATTCGCGGTGCGACGCATCGGTCAGCGGATGAACCTCTTGCCCGCCCCCGTGTCGGACGCACCGGGAATGGATGGCATGGGGCGCGCCTTCTTGCCTTCGAAAACGGCTGCTTCATCGAGCGACGCGGTGATCTCACGCTGATCGACGAGAAGAAGGTTCGCGAAGCGGTCTCGAGAAATGGCATGGAGTTCGTGCGCCTCGCTGGGAGTCGGACGGGCGACCTGTACTCCGATGCCAGTGCTAGGTACGTGCTGACCTTCCAGCGACAAATTGAAGTCGGCACGGATCCAAGACCGTCAGCGGATCGGGACTAGATGGGGAGGAGGTGATCCACAGCGTCAAGGCGAATCTCATCGAGTCAAAACCCATCATCGTGTGCGTAGTGCATTAGTGCCAGCTGAAGGGTGGGGGCATGGCGTCAATCACCCCCACCCACTGCGCCGCGGGTCGGCCCGACCGGCAGTGACATAGACCCACCCAATGGGGAGCGGCGGCTAGATCGTGTTGCGGAACGTGCCGGAAGTAGACGGGTTCTTTCGGGGCGTGTTCGTCGAATCGGTCTGAACAATCTGAGGAAGGGAAATTGGAGGGTGAATGCTCGCATCAAACTGGCAGCCATCGGTGTGCTACTCGTGGGGCTGGCGTCAATTGCACCGAGCGTCTCTGCAGCGAACGTAGCCACGACGCCAGATGTGAAGATGATGGCAGCGCTTGTGCTAACCAGTGCAACCGGACAACCGACTACGTTCTCGCTCGATGCCGGAACCTACGTGGATGGTGCCGGTACTTTGCGTACGTACACCAGTACTTTCTCGTGCATTTGCGGCGGTACCGTTGACAACCCTCACTACTCCTCAGGCGCTGGAGGAGTCATTGCCAAGGTGAAAGTGACATGCTCCGGACCAGATGCCACACTGCCAATTGAGGTCCACGCGCTGCTAGGGCGCACGACGGTCAACGATGTGTCCACGCTGCAAGTGGTTGCTGTTACGGACAAGATCCAGAACGTTGTTGTCAACAGCTCGACCCCAACGGTGTGGTGGGTTCCAGACGCCGGAGTTTCTGGTGCGCAACGTGGTGCGTACTTCCGAGCTTCGGCATCGGGCCAATTCGCGCCGCCACTGCTTACGTACTACTTCAGTGCGGGCGCCTCGAATTTCCTCTACGTTTCCTGATGAAGTCTGAAGAGAGGTGAGCAAGTGCGCCTATCCAGAGCCGACCCGAGAGATTGGGACGCGCACGACTGTATGCCGAGCTATCGCGTCTATTTCTGGGTTGCCTTGCATGAGAGCGGACCCAGTTCGGACACTCCACGGCCCTCGTGGGAATCCGAAGAGTGGCGAGTGGACGAAGCTGATATCGAAGAAGTCCTCAGGTGGGCTTCCGCTCACAGGCCCAAGGGCACACAAGCTGTGCAAGTCTTCTGTGACCTCTGGGCGGACGGAGTGCTTGCGGGATCCGCATGCGTGGCGGGATCTCGGAACGCACCGTTCCTCGACTAAACGGATTGGCGGGGTAGCGTCCTGAGGGCAACTTAGCCCTTGCGGATCAAGGGTTGAGGGGACACCTGTCTTCTCTGGTACAGGTCACGCGTGGGATTCTCTGGATTACTGAGATCTAGAAAGTTGCCTCCGCTCGTGACCTATGAGGACATTGCCTTTGACCGTCGTGTCCGTGAAATCAACTGCGCCCAGAAGGCGGGGAATGTCGCTGACGCGTGCCGCGAGTTCAGCGTGTCGCGCGGCCGCGGCCCACGCCCCCGGCGCGTCGCACGAAGGCTGCCGTCGCCCAATATCGGCAGGAACTCAAGGCCCACGAGCAGCAAGCCGACGTACTGCGCTGCTGCCGTCAACGCACCATCACCATCCCCGGCACCGTGACACCCAAACAGCGGCAACGCCTCTACTGGGGATCGGACGCCTGGATCACCTCGTTTGCACGCCGCACCCACGTCGAAGGCATCTTCGGCAACATGAAGAGTGCGAAGACCGCCAACCTCAAACGCGGATGGATCTACGTCGTCGGCATCGTCAAGACGAGCATCATGCTCGCCTGCGTCGCCTTCGCCACCAACCTGCGCCTACTCCGCGCCTGGTCAATGCGAACCGGGGACATCACCGACCCGCTGTGTGCGCCGCTCCCACCATCATTGGGTTTCGAAGAACTCGACGCTGACGGCCACCCCGACCTCGCCATTGGACCACCAGCGCTGCCGTAGGTCACACCGCCGCACGACAACTGGACACCACCAGCCGCCCGCAGCCTGAAGGCTCGCGGGCTTCCCGGCGTTCACCCCAAGCACGTCTCGGAGGCGCACGATCGTGGCGACAGCGCCGCTGCGCGTTCGCACTGCATGCTGTGGTTGTTCGGAATGCACGAAACTCCCCGCGAGAACCTCGCAGAGGCTCCCACCGGGGAGTTTCGTAACCTGAATCCCTACAGTTTCGTAAGGACCCCATGGCGGTGACGGTGGGACCCGTCGCGTCGGGTCACAGACCCTCCGCTCCTCCCAAATCCCGCAGGCACACAAATGCAGAACCGGCAGCCCCTACGGGACTACCGGTTCTGCATGGCGGGTTGCTTACGAAACTCGATTTCCCTCACGAAATGGCCTGTATTTGTGGCGAGGCGGGAAGGCTTGCACACCGAATGAGGGGTCCTGTGCACACCCGTTTTGTCCGTTTTGTGCAACCCCCGAGTCTGCGAAGCCGGTCCGGGTCGCGCGCACCGGATGATAAGCGGATGCTTGACGAGACCGCCCAACTTTGTACAATTCTGTTTGGCGAGAAAGCGCTCGGAGTTGTCCGCAACCTCGAGTTTCTGGAACGGACCCCCGGCCACGGGGGTCCGTTCTTTATTGAAGCGCCCCCGGCGGGACTCGAACCCGCAACCTCAATCCTGGCGAGAAAGCGCTCTGTCCATTGAGCTACGGAGGCACTGCCGTGAGCGTATCGTCGTTCGTATGCCGTGACGACCCCTCTACGTAAGGCTGGCACGCCCATGCGGTCGCTGCTGATGAACGGCGTCTGCCGTGCCCCCGGGGGCACGGCTACAACGTCTACAGATGCCGGCGTGACGATGTCGCCCGGGAACCATTGGACGAGTGACAGACGCTGTACACGCCTGGGAGCCTTGCCGAAGCGAATTTCTGCCGTGAATTGGGGGATGCTATGCCTATGTGTGGGAAGCGATCAGGTCTGGTGTCGATCGGCTATGAGGGACGGACTGCGGAGGAGTTGCTCGCGCGTCTTGTCGAGCTGGGAGTGAAGACGCTCGTAGATGTCCGTTTGACTCCGCTGTCAAGGAAGCCCGGGCTATCCAAGACTCGCTTGGCGTCGACTTGTTTCGCTGCCGGAATTGAATATGTGCACCTGCCCGCATTGGGAAATCCGAAAGAGAACCGAGAACCATTCCGTACGGGGAAGGCCAAGCTTGGATGCATTCGCTACTCGAGCTTGATGGCAGAGCCCGCCGCCGTGTCGGCGATGGATCAACTGGAGACGCTGGCGCGAGATGCGAGGACCGCAGTCCTGTGCTTCGAAAGGCAACACGCTCAGTGTCATCGCCAAGTCATTGTTGACGCGCTGGTGAAGCGTCTGGGCGGGGACCCCCAGTTGATTCATGCCTGACGTGGCAGTGGGGGATAGTACGCGCCGAGAACCATGAACGTGCCGAGATGCTGGTGCTGGTTCCCAACGAAGAAGTGGGTGTCTCGGTCAGGCGCTAAGACCTTGCCTTCGTAGGTCTCCAACAACTTCTCATGCAGGTTGTCTCGGTAGAGCCTTTCCCACTTCAAGGCAGATGCCCCGACCTCCCAATCGCACGATGCCTGCGAATGACCGCGGCAGTCAGCGTCCATGCAATGCCAGTGGTATCGGACCTGCACCTTCTGCGGCCGCAAGGGGGTGAGGGCCTGATCTCGCAGCAAGTGCGGTTGCGCTGCCAGTTGGGCCTGGAGTTCGCGCTCGGGCGTCCAGACGGCACCGGGCTCAATGGTGGCGGTTGCACCAGGGCGAACTCGAACGAGTCCGAGTGACGGTGCCATCCCGCCGTTGGCATTTGCACGTTGTAGGGCGCAAAGTGTGGTTTCACCAAGAAGTGGCCCGAGAAGCTCTGAACGCCGGCGCCAACTGCCTCTGTCTGTGCTGACAGTCTCCCCAAGTTTCAAGGTTTCGAGGTTCGGCCGGAAGGACTCCGGTCGCCGATCACGGCTAGTTCGCGTTGCGTCAACTTCGATGATCTGCCACTTGGAGAATTGCCGGGAAGTCGGGAGTTCTCTGAAGCCAACCGGCCAGAGCCTCACCCATTCTGGACCCTCTGTGTCCAAGCGGACGCCGGCCACGCAAACGGTCTCTCCCTCTGTCCGACCGATGCCTGGATATGCCTTGACTGTGACAAGAATCTTCACGCTTCCCCCGCGAGTCAGTCTGCTCCCCGGTAGTGTCCAAGACACACGCACCGCTGTCCAGATTCAATGAGCTTAGGACTCGTGGGCACGCCACCTCGAGTTGTTTGGCCCACCAAGGCGCCTGTCCCGTAGGCGCCGCTTCGTTCGAATCAGTGCTTGGGCTGTGCGGAATCGCCTGCGAAGACGAGGATTGACCGGTGAGCGATGATGGTCATGCTGCTGGAGACGCAATAGCTGCAATTCGGACGGAACTCGATCGTGTTATGCATGGCTGCTCTCCGGTCGAGGATCTCCAAGGATTCGCAGTGTCCGAGCAAAGGGACTCCGTTTCCGTAGCGGTTGACAGACAACGGCTTCCATTGCCCCAGCTCGTGCAGCTCGTGCTCGCGCTGCGTGGCTGCTCCAATTTGGGTCACGCCGAAAAGTTGGCATGGGAGTATCCAATTCAAGTTGATGGCATCGCGTGCTCCGTGGCCAATCAGAAGTTCGGTCTTCGTATCTATGTGGCAGCGACTGCTCCCGATTGTGGAGCGGTGGCGAGTCGACTTCAGGCCGCGCTCATCGCCGGGCAGCGAGTAGTGGAACGGATGCTCTTGGAGCCCGTAATCGCAGAGCAGGCCGAGGCGGGCAATGTCACCGTGAGAAACCAGTTCCACTCGCTGCGGCAGATGTACATGTACTTCCGGGACCGCGCATCAGATGCCTTCAGGGGCAATGGGACTATCGCTGCCGCAGAGGTTCTCGGCATCAGATTTGATCTTCCGCAGCAGAAGGAGGGCTGGTGGAACACGTTTGCAATGGTGATGGCCTACTTCAGCCTTCTCGAACATGTTCTGCTCGGCTGTCTGCCATTTGCCCAGTTCAATCCTGCTACCGAG
>JAKAIC010000053.1:6613-13005 GCA_021814565.1 Actinomycetes bacterium
TTCATCGACAGCACGTGGGCCGACAAGTTCAAACGCATTCTGAATATGCATGAGCTAGCCGCAATGCAATTGCTGCAGCGCCTTCAAACGATCGCAAACGACTTCCGGAACAGCTACGCACACGGAGGATTCGATCGCTCGGGGGCAACCATCGCAGTGCATGTGCCCGTCATCGGCGCAGTCCCCGTAGCCCTCACGGGCATTCGGGATCGCCCCCAGTTCGAACTTGTCCCCGTTGATGAGAGCAATTTTCAGGATATCTGTCGGGTGTTTGACGACTGTGATCAATTGCTTGCGTCGTCCGGGATGTCAGACGCGATGGAGTGGATCCAGTCGGGCCTCGACTACCGGTTCGATCTAGCGTTCAGAGAGTTGCTGGCCGGCGCCGATGACGGGATCAAGAGCGTTATCGACGGATTCGCTGAGCAAGTTGATCGGCTCGACAACATGGATTGGTGATAGTCGCGGGGGCGTCGGCAGAGGTACCCGAGTGCTGGTGCATGATGCTGGTGCAATGTGTCCCGACGCGGCATCGCGTATGAAGCTCTTGCCCCTGAGCGGCTCCTGCCCTGCTGCAGATCAGGTGCGTCGTCCGTACTTTCGGTTTGCCCGGTCTGCCCTTACACGAGGGCCGCTCATCTGCATCTGCGCGTACTGCTCGCTCACGCCGAACGTGAGTGCCACCTCGCGGTTGCTCCACCCTTCGAATGCGGCTCGCTGCGCAGCCCTTTGAGGAATGAGGAGTTCGCCCGCAAGAATGTCCGCTTGCCGCTCCTTCGCCTTGTCGAAGAGCCGCTGGTGGTTCTCACCGAGCAGTGCTGCGTTGAATGGGTGCTCAAGCAGGTGATGGCCCAGTTCGTGGGCGATGCTTGCTCTGCGTCGTACGAGGGCGTGCCCGTCATGTTCCACAATGAGTCGTGCTGAGCCGATCGGGATCAAAGCCGCCGACCAGGTGCCAGAACTCTGGTGAAAGTGCTCATGCACCTCGGTCGGCAGGTCCCAGTCCCGTAGATCCGAGAGCGTGTACACAGAGATCCCGTAGGCAGCTGCCAGCGCATAGGGATCGAACTCGTCGAACGGCCCCAGCCCGAGCGCTCCCCGTTCCTCTTGTGCGACTTCTCGGATCAACTTGTGAGTCCAGCGCACCGCTAACTTCCCCGTGACTCGCTCTCCGCGCGAAAGCGCTTGGCCGCTGCCGCGATGACAGCCTCAAGGTACTCAACGTCCTTGGGTTTCAGATCCTTGCGCGCCCGAAGCAGGGGAACTAGCTGCGCCACCAGGTCTGGCTCCTGATCCCGAGGCTCGGCGCCAACGAAGAACTGCTCGGGGCGCATGTTTAGCCAGGTGGTCATGGCTGCGAACGCAGTCAGGTCAGGCTTCAAGTCGTTCGCCATGCGAGAGAGCGTGGACGCACTGACACCGATCTCCTTTGCCAACTGCCTCCAAGACAGGCCCTTGCCTTCGCGCGCCTTGTCGAGCGCTGCATGCAGTGATCTGACGTCTACCCGCAGGTCCTCATCCACAGCCGCCTCACCTCTCTCGCACCGCTCCACATCTCGAGCGCATGTGCTACATTACTACTGCTCGACAAGTCGAGCACCGTGCAACATGTGGCGCGACGTTGTGCGGACATCAGCGCCTTAGGAGTTCGAATGAATCTCGAAACCGCCCGCACTGACGGGCACGCAACGAAGATCTACATCAACACGCGCGAGTACATGTGGGAGGACAACAAGATCACCTACGAGCAGCTGTACGAGATCGCGTTCCCGAATCAGCCCCTTCTTGAGGGCGATGTGGCCCGCATCGAGTACTCGCGCGGGGCGAACGGTGGTGGCTCTGGCGCGCTCCAGCGCGGAACGGCAGTGGCAGTCAAGCAGGGCATGGTCTTCGATGTCTACGTCACCGCTCGAAGCTGACCCGTCAATCGGACGCCTTCTCAGCGACGGGTATGCGCTGGCCGTCGAGGGGAATCATCTGCTGGTTCAGCACATCCCGTACATCGCAGCAAACCGCACGGTGAAGCATGGGCGACTTGCCCTGCCAGTGACGCTCGACGGCGGCCTCGTTCGAGACGCATCGGGAGACCATCGGATCTGGTTCATCGGCGAACAGCCCTACGACGAATCCGGCAATCTGATCCCGGGCTTCTCACCCGACACACACGCCGTCACACCCGAACTCGCCGCGTCCTTCATGATCTCTAGCAAGCCCAAGCACGGTGCCGGGTTCGCAGACATCTACCAGAAGATCACCTCCTACGTGCGTGTCCTGACCCATCCCGCGCAATCGGTCGATCCAGCAGTTACCGGAACGCCTGGCGCACGTTGGCAGGAGTTCCCAGACGACCTGCCCTTTGTGTACCCCGATACCGCTACGTCTCGGGCTGGGTTGGCGGCTATGAACGCGAAGTTCCGCGGCCATCGCATCGGGATCGTCGGAGTGGGAGGCACTGGCAGCTACATCTTGGACCAGGTCTCCAAAACCTGGGTTGACGAGATCCACCTCTACGACGGCGACGTTCTTGACCTGCACAACGCATACCGCGCGCCGGGAGCGGTTGCCGTTGACGACTTGCGGCAGCGCCCAAACAAGGCCGAGTACTTCGCGGCGCTGTATTCGCACATGCACACAGGGATCACCGCACACGCGGAGTTCATCACTACAGGGAATCTGGAGTTGTTGAGCACTTGCACGTTCGTGTTCATGGCTGCAGCAGACGCTCCCGACAAACCTGCGATCGTGGCCTGGCTGCGGGAGCAGCGCATTCCTGTCATCGAAGTCGGCATGGGCATAAGCGAAGAGCAGGGACAGCTCTCCGGCTTGCTGGCTGCCACAAGCCACTTCCCGGACCAGCCTTCATCGCTTGCCGCCAACGCCGCCCCGGTGGTGGATGACTATGACCGCAACATCCAGATCGCAGAACTCAACTGTCTCAATGCGGTGCTCGCCGTGATCAACTGGAAGAAGTACCTGGGCTACTACGCCGACCTGAAGCAGGCGAATGAAACCGTGTACAAGATCTTCACGGGCACGATCCGCCACGGGGGTGCCGACGAGGGTGAACAGGCAGTTGCGGAAGTGAGCCCCTGATGAAAGTGCACAGCATCGTTCCCGAATTCGTCACCTCGTTCCCCAACGAACTGTAGCCCGGCGTCCTCTACGTCTCGATCCCCTTCTCAACGGCAACACACTTGTGCGCATGCGGCTGCGGACGCGACGTGGTCACCCCGCTTTCGCCAGCCCAATGGACAGTCATCTGGGATGGCGCGGTCTCTGTACGCCCCTCAATCGGCAACTGGGCACTGCCATGTCAGTCGCACTATGTGATCGATCGCGGAGGCATTCGCTGGGCGAGCAGGTTCTCAGACGAGGAGATGCATGCCAACTTCGAGGCGGACGGCCGCGTGCTCGAGGAATCACGTCCGGCCGTGCCCCATCGCTGGTGGGCACACATCGCTTCACGGCGAGGACGCCGCGTATGAGCGATGCCGTTGGTGAGCTTGTCGACCTGACAACAGAGTTGGCGCTACGTCTGCCCCGTGCCGCCAAGAGGCTTCTCGCGGTCTTCGTGCTGCTCACCGCGGTGCTGGCCCCGTCGGTGGTTCAGGCTGCGTTCTCCATTTGGCTGCGTGTTGAGTCGCAAGTGCTCATGCAGCGCGTGGAACCGCTCCTGCACCAGCAGATTGCTCTCGCGTCCCGCGCAAACCAGACCGGAGCAGGCGTGGCACTGTCGCGGACCGCTGCATTGCATGATCGGCGACCAATGCCGTGAAGCCGGCGGGTGCGCCGAGTCACTGATCCGCGTTCGTGCTAGGCCCAACCGCTTGCGCCGTCGGGGTAGAAATGCGGTGGATTGCTGCACCCGCAGGGATCTGCATGACGACGATGCGCCCTGCACTCTCGGCGGCCACGCCGGCGCGCAGCTTCTCGAGCGCGGCAGCGAACGGAGAGCGCAGCTGCGTGGCCGCCCAGTGCGGATCGACAACAATCAGCCGATGCTCCACGTTTGCGTCGATCCAGCGTTCGATGATGCTATTCATGTGCTCGTCACCGAACGAATAGCCGATGACGACAAGCTGCTTGGACTCATACAGTTCCGCTTCGAAAGCTGCGCGCAATGCCAAGAAGGGCCCATTGGGCCTGAGCTTCTCGCGTTGCCCGAAGACGATGAACGGCGGAGTGTGGATGTCGTTCGCGTCACCTGCAGCCCAACTCCACTTGCCGAGTCGCCCCTCCGCCGCTGGCACGAACTCCTCAGCCCAGTCCAGCGATCCGTGCAGCTTCACGATGCGCAGATGACCATTCGGCCATTCTGGGCGACCCGAGCGAAGCCAGGTGGACAAGCCGTGCGACCAGGGGACACCGATCTGCTCCGCAGCACGTTCCAAGGTGAGGTCGTAGTTCAGAGTGGCAATCATCGGTCCTGTGCGGTCAGCGTCCCGAAGCTGGACCAGCGGCTGCAGATACTGCAGTTCTTGGCCTGCAGGAAGTGCCAGCGCTGATTTCATGAACGTCAACAGTGCGTCATGCAACCTGCCGAAGTACTCGCCTCGGCTGCCTCCCTCGGCCTTGTCGAATAGCGACAGGTGCTCCTGCGAAGAAGTATCCGCGAGCATGCCGTAGGTGGACACCCGGGAGTAGCGGCCCTGAATGGCGTGAACGGCCGGATCCCAAAGCTGGACGAACGGAGTCAATTCGACGCTGCTCGGGCTGCTCAGCAACTCCACTGCACTCACCACGGCTTCGATATTCGGCAGTCCCAAGGTGCCGTCACCATGAAGCGCCTCAAAGGCCTGCATTGGACCGATGACGGCACGCAGGTGACGTCCCATGTCGGAATCAAAGCGTGCCGCGAGTGAACGCTTGGCATTGCTCTGCGCGTCGAAGTGTGACAAGGCGCAGGCGGTCAGTTCACTCGCTGTAGGCAGATTCGCCTCAACGGAAGCGCCCGCACCGAGCAGGAAGATGGACCGACTCACGAAGCCCCCTCTTCACGGACGCTATCCAATCCGACTCGCTCCTGATCTCAGGCGCGCCCGATGATGCCCGCAGAAACTCCTGCCCGTGATCGTTGGATTGTCTTCGCGAACGTGAATTGCTGCAGTGTTCGGCAGGAGGCCTTCCAGGCCGACCTGAGCCGGGCGGTCACGCGACCGCGCTCCAACACATTGCACCTGATCGCATGGCGCGCTGCCGCGACCGACGATGCATCATCGCCCGTAGAGAGCGTCCCCATCCTCGTCGTAGTCATAGAGATCTGCGGGGTCAGCAGGCTCGGGATCAAGCGAAATGGCGTCAGGGAACGAGAAGCCGTCCAACTCGTTTCCTTCGAGTTCGAGTTTGCACACAGAGCAGCGAAAAGCGTCAGGGTAGGCGGTGCGGTCCGTCCAAGCGGTGGTTCCGTCCTCGTCGGTGTCAAACTCGGTTTCACCCCGTTCAACACTGCAGCTGAGCCACCCCTCGGCGCCGCAGGCGGGGCACGTCGCTGGCTCATCATGATCACTGGACCAAATCGGGCGAGCTTGGGCCCATGCCAGCAGGACTTCCTTCGTTGCCGGATCAAGGTGGCCGTATGACTTTTCATAGGCCACTCGCGCCGCCTCAATCTTCGCCTTCACAACTCGCTGCGTTGCAGTTGCGGCCATGTCGACGATAGCGGTGACTGTTTCAAGTTGCTCTGACCAGTACTTCGCCGGCTCAATCTCCAGCTCATTCAGCCAAAATGCAGCGATGGTTGCTTGTTGCGCAATCGCCTCCCGCAGCCGAGCCAAGTCAACCAGGCCCAGGTGCAAGGCGGCGTTCCTAACGATCAGAGCATGTTGCGATTGGTTCTCAAGCCATGGCGTAGCCGGCAGTAGGTGCTTGACGGCCTTGAGCGCGGCGCGCGCGTCGATGGTGCTGATTTCCAGTGTGGGAACGACCGCGCGATCTGCGCGGCCCAATAGCGTGAGTAGCGAATTCACGTCGGGACGACCGGCGAGGAGCCCTGGAGCGTGATGTACCAGCACGGCTTTGGCGAGTAGTTCGAGGGCTACCCCAACGGAGATGGAACCTGTGTGAAGAAGCTCTACGTCTCCACCGATGTAGCTACCCACAGCGCGTCGCGCGTGCATGGCGCTTGACTCAATCAGGATGGATTCAAGTGATTCGTAGCGTCGGCCGCCTGTCGCCGTGGGCCAGTAATCCCGGACGGCGGAAGTGCTCGTCTTCCCATGCCTAGGCACGAAAGTGGGTGTCGGAGGCAATGCGCACCTTTCGCTCTAGCTCGGCAACAAGTCTGCAACGCCAGACGCCCGCGAGAGTGCCAGACACTCCCAGGATTCGAGCGAGGCTACGCAGTGAACAAGTGCACATCTGGCCTCCGAGATAATGAGGCGTGGAACGATCGA
>JAKAIC010000154.1 GCA_021814565.1 Actinomycetes bacterium
GGATCCTCTACGCCGAGCGCAGCCGCACCACGCCCATGGAGTTCGTGGAGTAGCAGCCCAGGCGCTGCACGCGGATGCTGATGCCCGCTCTCACATGGCCTCGTTCCATCGCGGTGAGGTGGTGCGCGGTGGTGTCAGGCGGGTGCGGGTCAGGATGAGTGCCGGGTGCCCCAACTGGTTGCGTGCATGCGCCCAGTGCAGTGCACCCTCAAGCTCGTGCTCCAGCACCTCCACTCCGTCGATGCCGAAGGCGGAGGCCAGCGCCAACCAATCGGGCGTGGTGAGGTCGACGCCACGCTCAGGGTGGCCGTAGGTCCGTTGGTCGAAGCGCAGCATGCCGTAGCCGGCGTCGTCGTTGATGAGCAGGGTGATCGGCAGTCGCTCTTGCACGAGGGTGGCGAGTTCGCCGAGCGCGAACATGGCACCACCGTCACCGCATACGGCGAGGGTTGCGATCCCCGCGCTGGCGGGGCCGATAGCGGCGGGCAGTGCGAATCCCAGGGTGCCCCACCCCACGGGGTAGGCGAGTCGACGCGGCCGCGGTTGTTGCGCGTACCCGGCCAGCCAGTAGCCCGCGACGCACATGTCGGCAGCGATGACGGCATCGGCGGGCCAGGCGCGTTCCACGCTTTCCACGAAACGCAAGCCCGCCTGGCCGCGCGGGTCGCTGCGCAGACGCGCACGCAGAGCGGGCAGCAGGTTGGGCTGATGGTGCCATGGTGCACGCGCTGCCAGGGTCTGGGTGAGGCCGGCCAGCAGTCCCAGGTCACCGAGCAGGTGCAGCGCGTGCGGGAGGTTGGTGCGGATGGGTTCCGCAGCATGATTGACGGTGATGACCGTCTCCGGCACCGGCATCCGCCAGTTCCGCGTGTTCATGCCGTCGAAGTCGCTGCCGAGCACCACCAGGCAGTCTGCCTGGGCCAGGATGGCGTGTACCTCGGGTTCGTGGATGGGCGCATCAACCAGCTGTGGGTGGCCGGCCAGTACTCCGCGGGCGGCGAACGTGGTGACCACCGGCGCTCCCAGCCTTTCGACGAAATCCCGAAGCACTGCAAGGCCTTCCGGCCGATCACAGAAACGCGTTGTGCCGCCACCCAGCCACACCAGCGGGCGTTGGCAGCCTTGCAGCCGTTCCCGGGCGGCACTGAGGTCCGGCAAGCCCGCTCGCTGCAGCATGGAAGCCGCGGCATGCGTTGTGGTACTCGCCAGCACATCAGTCGGCACGCCGATGTAGGCAGCCACCTCGCCGTAGGCCTCGAAATGGGCTAGTGCCAGGGCCAGTGCCTCGATGGCCTCGACGTCGCTCGTGCAGTTGACCGCCAATGTCCCGTCATCGGAGGCCATGCCAGCGAAGGGCGCGGCCTGGTCCCGCATCTCGTGCAGGATGCCGCGCGGGACCTCGCGCCGCAGTGCGGTCGACACGTCGGAGGCGATGACGATGAGCGCGGAGTGGCTCACGGCCGCTTCGCCGAATGCGGCCAGCACATTCATGGCGCCGGGCCCGGTGGTGGTGAGTGCGACACCGAGGCTGCCCGTGGTACGCGCCATGCCATCGGCCGCGTAGCCCGCAGCCTGCTCGTGGCGAACACCGATGATGCGTGGGCCGACTTCACTGTCCCAGAAGGGCAGGTTGTGTACCCCGGGGAGGCCAAAGACCCTTGCAATGCCTTGGGATTCGAGCATCTGCACCATGACTTGGGCGACCGTGCGTTCGCTTGCGCTGGAAGGCATGCATTTGATTGTAACGACGAAGCCGCACTCCTACTGTGACGTCATGTATGTATCAACCAATCCCGCCGACCTCGCAGATGTTGTAGCTCGCTTCGAATTGGCCAGGGCTGATGCCTTGGTGGCTGCGGCCCGAAGTGCGCATGACGCTCAGAAGTCGTGGGCGGGAGTGCCGGCACCTGCACGAGGTCGGGTGCTCGCGCAGGTGGGTCGCTTGATCGAGGCCAACAAGGAGTCGTTGGCCCGCCTAATCACCCGTGAGATCGGCAAGGTCCATGCCGAGGCGCTGGGCGAGGTGCAGGAAGTCATCGACACCTGCGATTTCTTTCTGGGTGAGGGGCGCCGTCTCTACGGGCAGACGGTGCCGTCCGAGATGCCGGACAAGAAGTTGTTCACCTTCCGTATGCCAGTGGGCACAGCCTGCATCATCACTGCGTCAAACTTCCCAACGGCGGTGCCGAGCTGGTACATCGTCCCCGCGTTGCTCACGGGCAACAGTGTGCTCTGGAAGCCGGCGGAGACGGCCGGGGCGGTTGCGCAGGCCATGACGGCGCTCTTCCATGCGGGCGGTGTGCCCAGTCAGGTGCTGCAGTGTGTCATCGCGGACGGTGCCGCCACCGCCGAGGCGCTGCCGCGCATGCTGGAGCACGGGTACGTGCAGAAGGTGGGCTTCACCGGGTCGACCGCCATCGGTCGCAGCATCGGCGAACTGTGCGGTCGATACCTGCAGTCACCATGTCTCGAGCTGGGCGGCAAGAACCCCATGGTGGTCATGCCCGATGCCGATATCGAGCTGGCCGTGGAGGGGGCGTTGTTCGCGGGCTTCGGCACCGCCGGCCAGCGCTGCACATCGCTCGGCACGCTGTGGGTGCACCGCTCCATCTACGACACCATGAAGTCACGCTGGGTGCATGCGGTGGAAACGGCCCCAGTGGGTGACCCCATGCAGGATGTGCTCTTCGGGCCGATGATCAGCCAGACCTATCTCGACAACCATCTCCAGCACCTTGACTGGATCGAGGCCCATCACAAGGTCCTCGGTTCCACCGGTGTCGGACGCATCACA
>JAKAIC010000054.1 GCA_021814565.1 Actinomycetes bacterium
GCTCATGGCGCTGTCATACGCGGGCCCAACGTACGGCTGGACCGACATCTGGACGGGGATCTACGGCACCGTCGGCGTGCTGCTCACCATCGCCTTCATCGTGTGGGAGGGCCGTGCCGCGGAGCCGATCCTCACGCTCACGCTGTTCCGCAATGACGTGTTCCGTGTCACGAGCATCGTCGGCTTCATCGTCGGTGCCGGCATGTTCGGTGCCATCGTCATGCTGCCCCTCTACATGCAGGTGGTGAAGGGTGCGACGGCAACGGAGTCCGGCCTCAAGCTGCTGCCGATGATGCTCGGCATCATGAGCATGTCGGTGTGGAGCGGCAAGCGCATCACCGCGACGGGCCAGTACCGCATCTACCCGATCGCCGGCACCGTTGTCATGACGATCGGCCTCATGTCGTTGCTGCTGCTGCAGATCGACACCCCCTACTGGCAGATCGCGCTCTCCATGCTCCTCGTGGGTGGCGGCCTGGGACTCAACATGCAGACGCTCACCATCGCGGTGCAGAACGCCGTCGAGTTCAAGTACATGGGTGTGGCGACGAGTGCGGCCACCTTCTTCCGGTCGCTTGGCTCCGCGTTCGGCACCGCCATCTTCGGTGCGGTGCTCACGGGCAAGCTCACCGATCACCTCACCGAGCAGTTCACCGCGCTGGCCAAGCACGATCCCGCTGTGCTTAAGGGTTTCAACCCGGCGCAGATGCAGTCGTTCAGCACGAACACCGAGGCGGTGGCGAAGCTGCCGGTGCAGATCAAGGATGCTGTGCTGCAGGCCTTCGTCGATACCTTCCACAACGTGTTCCTGCTTGCGGTGCCCGTGACGGTCATCGCCTTCATCTTCGCGCTCCGCATCCCGCACGTGAAGCTGCAGACGAGCGAGGAGCATGCGCAGGCGCGTGCCGAGGCCGCGGCTGAGGCGCTCGGCTGAGCAACAGCCAGACGCACGCAAGGGCCCCACGGACGTTCGTCCGTGGGGCCCTTGGTGTTTCCCGGTGCGGTGCATGCAGTCATCGCACCGGGTTGCGCATCATGCCGTGGGGACAATCACGGTGATGCGCTTGGCCGTGCACGTCGCCGGCGTGGTCGTCGCGCAAGTGCCGGAGACCTGCACGGCCGCATAGTTGGGGATCGTGGCAACGGAGGTCGCCGAGCCGCCCGCAACCGCGGTCGCGGTGTCGGTCGAGACGGTGAACTGGGTGCCGAGGAGGCTGCCGCCCTTGATGGGGTTGGTGACAGAGGTGTTGGCGTTCGTCACGACCATGGTGACGGTGCCGCCGGTGTTGCCGACGACAACGCCGCGGGCGCTGAAGGTGGGCAGCACAACGGGTGCCGGCGAGGCGCCGATGTGAATGGCGGTGCAGGCGAGCGGGCCGTTCGTGCAGGTGGCGCGCACGGAGACGCGGTCACCCACGACGAGGGAGGCGAGGCCGCTGGCCGTGCCGCGCTTGACCACGGTGCTGGCGTTCACGGCGATCTGCACGGACTTGGCGGCGAGCATCTGGTTGGCGATGTCGCGGGTGGCCTCACCGATGGAGGCGGTCTTCACCGTGACCGTTACGGCGTTGGCGGACACGCCGGCGAGGGTGCCGTTGATCTGGACGATGTTGCGGACGACCTTGGCCCGGTCGTTGCGCTGGTTGTTGTTGGCCTTGCCGTTGTCGGCGAAGGCGGGTGCGATGGCGAGGGACGCGGCGGCGACGGCTGCCGTCGCAGTGGCCACGATTCTGCGCATTGGAAGGCTCCTTGGGGGTTGGGAGGCGTGCGTCATGAATGTAGGTCGGCGTTCCTGTGAAAGCGGTGTGCGAGTGCCGCGAGTGCGATGGGGAAGAGCGGCCGAAGGTCGTCGGGTTCGGATGCCCCGATGCGCTGTGAGGCGCGGACGGCCGTCAACCCCGCAATGGGTGGGCCCCGTGGGGCTCGAACCCACGACCCGCGGATTAAAAGTCCGCTGCTCTAACCAGCTGAGCTAGAGGCCCATACACGGCGGAAACCTTCAAGAAAAGTATGCGCCGATTCGTACCGGTGGGAGTTTAGTTCGATTTGAGGGCCGATTTGGGCCGTGCTGTGGCCGTGGGGCGGCTTGTTTCAGGGTGCGGGCATGCTGACGCCCACCGAAGGGCTGGTAGCCGAGGTGGGCGATGGTCGCAGTGTTTGCTAGACGGTGTCGTCGATGACGTTGGGCAAGTTGAGGGAGTGCAGGTACATCTGCCAGGTGGCGGCGTTCATGACGAGGGCGGCGCCGAGGAGTCGGAATTCTTGTCCCAGGATGTCCCCGGGCATGTATTTGATGCGGCCCTTGAGGTTGTTGTGGCGTGCTTCGGTGTCGTTGCGTGCGCCATACAGGTAGGCGAACTGTTCGCTGCCGGGCTCGAAGACGCGCACTACTTCGCCCCAGTTGTAGTCGGGATCGCTACTGGTGGGCGAGGTGTGGAAGAGGGGAACGCGATGTTCGAAGGGCCCAGCCAGTGCGCAGTCGATGCGGATGATTTTGTATTCGCGTCGGCTGCCGCCGTTTCGGCCTTCGCGCTGTTCGTAGGCGAGGACTTCCACGGTGCGGACGTTGGCTTCGCCGTCGGCGTCGATGAATCGTTCGAGGAGACTTCCGCCGGAGGCGTAGATGGGGTGGTAGCAGGGCTGCCCGTTGGCATCGGTGTGCATGGCGGTGGTGCGCAGGTGGGATTTCTCGACGCGGTCTGCCGCCAGGCGTTTGCCGGCGCCGCCATTGGGGTTGGATGCCGCGTGGGGGTAGTTCACCACGGTGATGCCGGAGGTTTGTAGATCGACCACGTCTTTGCCGCGCATGGCGGAGTCGGCCAGCAGCAGGCGGGCCCCGCCGTGGGTTCGCTCATACAGTGCCTTGGCCATGGCAACCATGGCTTGACCTTCGGAGGCCCAGGCGGACTCCTTGGCGTGTCCGGTGTGACCGAAGTCGAGGATGAGACGCGACGAGGGCTGGTTGGGGATGCGAGTGGAGGCGAGCGTCCACTTGGAACCGATTTCTTCGCGGCGCCCGGCAACGATGTGCTTCTCAATGCCCTTGGCCTTGTTGGGCTGCTTGTAGCGGGGGATCGGGAACACGGTGCCATCCATACCGACGGCCTGTGCGCGGTCGGGCGTCTTGTATTCGAATCGCTGCGTGTCCAGGAGCAGGCCCATCTGCTGTGCCCGTTCGGCTGCGAGTTCCCGGAACAGTGGCATCGCCTGTTCGCGGACTCCGTACCAGGGGTGGTGCGGGTCGAGCGATACCCATTCGCCGGTGCTCGACTTCTTCATGCCCTTCCAGAGCTGCATGAAGTAGTCCAGGTGGTGTTCCTTGGGGGGCACGACGGTCAGGGCTTCGGAGCGTTGGCGTGATGTTTCGCGCAAGGGCTTGATGGTGACGACGTTGGTGGCTGCGAACTTGGGCGCGGGAACGCGGCGACGGCTGCTGCGTGCATGTTTGCCGGCCTCGTGGTCAAGTTGGCGCAGTTGGGCCCAGCCTTCGGGGACGTACCGGTCGACGTCGTGTACGAAGTCCACCCAGACGCGGCGATCGCGGAAGTATCGGGTGGCCGCGCCACGTGAGCCGAGGCCCGCCAGGTTTGCACTGAGCGCGATGAGCAGCAGCAGCCAATCGGGGTAGTCCCGGGGGCGGCCGAACTTCGGGCGGAGCGTGGCGAGGGTGTTGTGCGGGAGGAGCATGCACAGAGTCCAGAACATGGGGTCGGTGTACAGGGCACGCGCTTCTTCGCCCTGACTCATGCTGCGGTCGGCTTCCCCCGCGCGTGACTGGCGCCGTTGGAAGGCCTTGACGAGAAGTGCTTTTGCGATAGGCGCGGCCGCACCCGTGCGGTCGGCGCTGAGGAGCACCGCCATGACCCGGGCGGGGTCGAGGTCTTCCAGCGTTTGGGGGAATTCAGGCGCTGCGACCAGGGCGCTGCTGTAGTTAGCCATCACTGCCCCTGGTGCGGCTGGTCAGGTGCGGGCCGGTCGATGTCATGCTCGGCGAGCCAGTTTGCGCCGACCAGATGTGCGGTGGCGTCGAGGCTGGACATGCCAAGGACTGCGGCAACCATGGGCAGGCTGTGGTGCTTGGCATAGAGGTCGGCGGCGACGAATTCTCGGATGGACTCCACGCGGTTTTGTCCCGCCTGATAGATGCGGGCCGTCTTCATCAGGTTCGTGATCGTCATCGCGATGGCGGCTTGCCGACGGATGGGGTCGCTGTTGGGGATTTTGGTGGCGTAGGCGACGGGGCTGTCTGGCAGCGAATCGGCCGTCGCGGTTGTTGTCAGGTGGCGGATTCGCACTGTCAGCGACTGCAGGGCCCACGGGTCGCTGATGCGAACCCAGCGCGGGCGGACACGTTCACCGCCGTCGTGCAACCACACCATCTTGGCCGTGATGTCCACGTCGCGGACGCGCACGAATGCTGCTTCCCGGCTGGTTGCCCCGCACAGCAGTAATGCCAGTGCGGCTGGGGTTTTGGTTTCCCCGAGCCGGGTGACGGCGTTCTGCTTGAGTTGCTGGATCTGGTCGGGAAGCAGGGGAGCGACGATCCTGCTGGTTGGCACTCCGCCGGCGACCGAATAGGCGGGGTTGAGGTCATGCAGGCCAAGGCAGATGCAGGTGGTGAAGAACGCCCGCAGGGCGGCGCGGCGCCGATCGATTGACGTGTCGGTCGGTGTCGTCCCGTTACTCGCTACGGCGTTGATCCAGTTGAGGATGAGCACGGGGGTCACCGCGCCGACTTGGTGGCAGTGCTGGGTCGTGGCGTAGCGGACGAATCGTTGCAGGTCGCCGCGATACAACTTGATCACGCCGATGCCGATGCTGCCGGCGGCAACTTGGCGCATCCAATCGGCGACCACCAGTGTCTGCGCCTCAGCCAGGCTGATGGCGCCGGGGGCGGTGAGTCCTGGCCGGAGGGCGAACTGGCCAACGGGTTGCTGAATCTGTCGGCGAACTTTTGCATCTCCGGTGCGGGCCCTGCTCATGAGTGGCTCGCCGTGCAGCCGGTAGCGACCTGGCCCTCGTGCAGGGGCAGCAGGGTCGACGGTGTCGTCCATGTTGCCTGCCCCGGAGCCTGCGATGCGCCGGTGCGCACCGTCACCAGTGGACGGTCGCATGCAGGTGCGGTCAGGATGGCGGTAGCCGTCCGAAATGCGGTTGTGGTGTCACGGTTCATGGGTCGCAGATCGGTGCCACGCTCGCCCCGACCGCCAGTTCCGTCCTAACATGTCCTCGAGACTGAGGACACGTTGGGATGGGGGTGCAGGTGGCGATCAGCATGCACTGTCTCGACTGTGGCTCTCCGCGTGCCGGTCGCTCACCGCGTTGCGAGTCCTGTCGTGCCGCGCATCGCCGGCAGTCGAAGACCCAGAACCAGCGCGAACACCGGGGCACCGCCTACACCAGCCGCGATGAGGCCCGCAATGAACTCATCACAGCCCTCGCCGCCAAAAGCCAAGCCTTGGCCCGGCTGCTGGACGAAAGCGAGCGCCACGCTGCCCGCGCCTCCACGCAACACCGCGATGCCCTTCGAAACCAACCCCTGCACCGCGTCAATCGGGCCCTGCTGGCGGATCTCGAACGGCTGCTGCCATTACTCGCTCCCCGCCATGTGTCGCATTTGTGGGTGCCCAGACCTGCCAGATCGGTGGCATCTTCAACCTTGGAAACGCCGGTGGCAGGCGAAAGGTGACGCCGAGTGGCCGGTGCGGAAGTGCCGCGCGGATACTGTGCGGAGATACAAAGGGGGAAGGTATGAAGCGTTGGATTGCCGGTGTCGTTGCGGTAGTCGTGGTTGGAGGCCTTACGAGTGCGGGAGTGGTGCTCTACTCCCGACAGCATCCATTCGGCGACACCTCCGGGCTGGCGGCTTCGCAGAATGCAGACGCCACACTTCGGGCCGCTGCCAGATTGGCCGCGCTACCAGGCATCAAGGATGGCAGCCTCCAGTGGCTGCCACAGAAACATCTGGTGACAAGTTCAGCCGGCAGCGCCGGTTCTGCCGCGCTCACGGGCATGAGATTTGATGTATCCGCTGGCACCTTTTGCATCAGCGCCAACAATGGACATCGCATAACCAACGCGTCTGACGGTGTGGAACCGGGCGGCTGCTAACGCTTCACCGTTCGCCGAGTGCTGGTGACATGCGTTCTGCGCGTTTCCCAATGTTGGTCAAGGCCCGGTCAGAAGGCCTGGCCTGCGATGCGTCGCTGGTGCGGCCTCACGAACATCCCCCGCTATCTCGCGTGGACGCAACAAAAGAGCACCCACAAATGCGATACAGGCTCCCCGCGGCGGTCGCTGAACCAGCACAAGTCCCCACCCACACCGCAGGCGCGTCACCCGCTTCGGACGGCCAAACCGAGTGCCGGGAACGGATACGGCTCATAGTGCGGTGCACCGCCACCACTGCGGTGGCCTGAACGGATGGATATCAACGATGACGATGTCGCAACCCCTGCTCGCCGATCACAGCCGCATGCCCATGCCGGTTGCAGACCTGATCGCGGAAGCCGCCCTACGATCCGCCGAAGCCTTCGGGCAGGCCACCGCCCTCCATGCGGCCGGCGATGAATTCCTGGCCCTACTCACCGAGACCGTGGATCGCAGCGACTGCCCGCGCTGGCTGCAAGACCGGCTGCTGGAACAGGTCGATGCCTTCACCGACGCCGGAGACGAAGCAGCATTGGCTGCGGAAGCCCGTGAAGATGTCCTGCAATGGCTCCTACAACGCCGGCCCCTCCCTGTCTGCGACGCCTACCCGACCATGCAAACTTCCCCCGAGGCGGCAGTGCCGGCGAAGGCGAAGCTGCAACTCGTCCCCACCGAATAGCCGGCAGCCACACCACAACTCGGCCAGCATCGGGTATACCCGTGGCATGCGTTGCGGAAGGCCCGCGGCGTGCGAGCGTCGCCACATGCCAATGTCCGTGGTGAAGTCAGGGGCGGCAAGTACGCTCACGATGCGTGTCAACGGCGGCAGCGGCCCGAGGGGGAGCACACAGTGACGGTGCAACTGGACGAGTTGGAACGACGCCTGTGGGCCGCCGCCAACGCCCTACGCGGCCCCGTCGATCCTGCCGACTTCAAGACCTACGCGTTCCCCGTGCTGTTCTGGAAGTGGATCTCCGACACCTGGGACTGGGAACACGCCAAAGCCGTCGCCGACTACGGCGACGGCGTCGACCCGATTGTGGAAGCCGACTATCACAAGTTCGACCTGCCGGCCGGCACACATTGGCGGGAGGTCACCACCAAGACCGCGAACCTCGGTGCGCACATCAACAAGGCGCTGGGCAGCATCGAGCAGGCCAACCCCGACAGCCTGGCTGGCATCTTCGGTGACGCGGCCTGGGGCAACAAGGAACGCCTCCCAGAGACCGCGCTGGTGAACCTCATCAACGCGTTCAACGGCATGACCTTGAACCCCGAAGAAGTCAGCCATGACCTGCTCGGCCAAGGCTACGAATACCTGCTCAAGAACTTCGCCGACGAGTCAGGCAAGAAGGCCGGCGAGTTCTTCACCCCACGCCAAGTAGTGCGGCTGCTCATCCGCATCCTCCAACCACAGCCCGGCGAAGCGGTCTACGACCCCGCCTCCGGGTCAGGTGGCATGCTCGTGGAAACCATCAACACCGTCCGCGACCACGGTGGCGACACCCGCACCCTGCGCCTGTACGGGCAGGAAGTGAACCTCACCACCGCCGCCATCGCCCGCATGAACCTCTTCCTCCACGACATCGAAGACTTCAAAATCGTGCGCGGCGACACCCTCCGCTCACCAGGCCTCCGCGAGGCCGACGGACACATCTCCAAGTTCGACGTGGTCGTCGCCAACCCGCCGTTCTCGCTCACAAACTGGGGAGCCGACACCTGGGCCGCCGACCCCCGCTCCGTCACCGGCGTGCCACCAGCGAAGAACGGTGACTTCGCGTGGATCCAACACATGGTCTTCTCCATGAAACCCGGCACCGGCCGCGTCGGCGTCGTCATGCCACACGGTGTCCTCTTCCGAGGCGGAGCCGAGGCACGCATCCGTGAAGCGCTTATCAAGGACGACAAACTCGAAGCCGTCATTGGGCTGGCTGGCAACCTCTTCTACTCCACCTCCATCCCCGCTTGCTTGCTCATCTTCCGCGCCGACAAACCAACTGAGCGGCGCGGGCACGTCCTGTTCATCGACGGGTCGCAGCGGTTCACCAAGGGCCGCAATCAAAACCAGATGAGCGACGACGACGTTCTGGTGCTCGTCGACGCGTACACGACTGGCAGCGACCCTGACGGCGACGGCGGGGCAAAAGTGCGACTCGTGCCCCGCAGCGAGATCGAAGGCAACGGATTCGACCTCAACATCGGCCGCTACCTAAAGCAAACAGCCGGCGAGGAACTCGACCTCGACGCCGCACTCGCCGCATACGTTGAAGCGCGCGCGGCACGCATCGCCAGCGAACAGGCTCTCTTTGAACGGCTTGCAGCTGCAGGCATCGCAGAACTGCGAGATACCGATGCCTGACGGATGGCGCGATCTACGCATCTCGGACTTGGCCGAGTGGCGTGGTGGCATGACGCCGTCGATGAGCCGTGCGGACTTCTGGCAGAACGGTGACATTCCCTGGCTTTCGTCGAAGGAGATCACCGGTGGAGTGCTCCGGACGTCGGAAAAGACTGTGTCAGCCCTAGCCTTGAAAGAGACTGGGCTGCGGCTGGTGCCAGCAGGGTCGGTGGCCATCGTCGTTCGATCTGGGATTCTGGTGCACACGTTCCCTGTTGCTTACGTGCCGTTTGACGTAACAGTGAACCAGGACGTCAAGATTGGTACTCCGCGGCCAGGGGTCGATGGACGATTCTTGGCCTACCTGCTTGAGTCCATGCAGGCAGAGGTACTCGCGCGTTATCGAAAGACCGGTACCACGGTGCAAAGCCTGAATGTGCCAGCGCTTCTTGCCCACCGGGTCTGGCTGCCGCCGCTTGATGTACAGCGGCGGATCGTCGATCTCGTCGGGCACCTAGATGCTCTACTCATGGGGCACGACACCGAATTGACTGCGTTGCGCGACACGCTGAACGCGATGCTGGAGCGCATGCGTGGGGACATGACCTTTGAGACCTCGGTTGCTCTGGGTTCGCTGACTTCGCCCCGTTCTGGCGCCTCGTGGTCGGCGAAGGACGAGACGAGTGAGGGGGCGACAGACACCTCGCCGGTAGTCAAGATCACGAATACGAAGCCCGATGGCTCTATGGATCTTCGCGAACTGATGCATGTGCGCGGGCTTTCCAAGTCTGTGTCCCGATTGGACGACCGTTCGCTCGTGCTGATCCGGACAAACGGCAATCGCGCTCGGATCGGTAACGTGTATCGGCCACCGATGCGGGCCTATGGAGCCGCCGTATCCGCGTTCCAGTTCTCGGCCCAGTTTGAGTCGACGCGTACGCGCGATTGGGTGTACTGGTGGTTGCGGCACCCGCGTATGCAAACCGCCATGTCTGAGGCGGCCTCGGGGTCAACTGGCCTTGGCAACCTCTCGGCTGGCTGGCTGAAGGCGCTTCAGATCCCGACGCCCAGCGTAGAGACGCGGGATGAGTGGATTGAGTTGCTTGATTCCGCTGAAACGGCCTTACGCCGGTCGAGCGACAGCATTGCCGCGCTGCGCGAGGGTAGATCGGCGCTCCTCACGGCAGTGTTGTCCGGTGCCGTCGGAATCTCCGAGTCGTATGACTCGCTGTTGGGGGCGGTGGCGTGATGGCGGGCTTCAACGAGTCGTCGACGGTGCAGGCGTGGTTGATTGAGCGCCTGGGCGCGCTGGGTTGGCGGCATGTTCGTGGTGATGATCTGCCGCGTGAGCGGACGGATGTGCTGATCGAGTCGTGGCTTTGTGACGCGGTGACGGCGTTGAATGCGAAGGTTGCGGAGGCTCCGGAGCGTTTGGATGAGGTGTTGCCGCTGATCCGCTCATCGGTGTTGTCGGTGGCGACCGATGGGTTGTTGGCGGGCAATGAGCGGATGACGACGTTGCTGCGTGGGCAGTCGTCGGTGAAGTTCATCGGTGACGCTGAGCACACGCCGGTGTCGTTCATTGATGTCGATGCCTTGTCACGGAATTCGTTCGTGGTGTCCGATGAGGTGACGTTCGGTACTCCAGGCAACAGTCGCCGCTTCGACCTGGTGTTGTGGGTCAACGGCATTCCGCTGGTGGTCATTGAGACCAAGACGCCGGTGAAGGCGAACCTGTCGTGGTTGAACGCGGCCCGTGATGTGGCGAACGTGTATGTGCCGGAGCGCCCCACGTTCTTCGCGGCGAATGTGCTGTGTGTGGCCACAGAGGGCCGCGAGCTGCATTACGGAGCGGTGGGGCAGCAGGCCGAGTCGTGGCTGATGTGGGGTTCGACTGCCGACCCCTTTGACCTGTCGGGCTTTGAGCGGGTGCAGCGGTCGGTGGATCTGCTGTTGACGCCGGCCCGGGTGCTCAGCGTTTTGCGGGACTTCACCCTGTTTGAGCAGATCCCGGGTGGTGGGGCACGGAAGTTGATTCCCCGCTATCCGCAGGTGGAGGCCGCGGAGGCGATCGTGAGCCGTGTGCTGGCCGGTGGCCGTCGGGGCCTGATTTGGCATTACCAGGGCACCGGTAAGTCGTTGTTGATGGCGTTCGCGGCGTTGATGCTGCTCAACGATGAGCGGGTGGGTGGCCCCACCATTCTGGTGGTGTTGGATCGGCTGGATTTGATTGAGCAGATCGAACGACAGTTCAAAACCGCGGGCCTGCCCAGGGTTTCGGTGGCGGCGGGCAAGGAGGATCTACGGCAGATCCTGCGCGAAGACCGTCGCGGCATCGTGCTCACCACCATCTTCCGCTTCGACGGTGCCGGGGAGTTGAACAGCCGCGACAACATCATCGTGTTCGTTGATGAGGCGCACCGCACCCAGGAAGGCAATCTGGGGGAGGCCATGCGCACGGCGCTCCCGAACGCCCGGTTCTTTGGGCTGACGGGCACCCCGATCACCGATAAGGAACGCAACACCTTCAAACTCTTCGGTGACCCCACCGACCCTGGCTACGTGATGAACACGTATTCGATGGAGCGATCCATCGCCGATGGTGCCAGTGTGCCGGTGCATGTGGAGACCCGCCTGGTGGACTTCCATCTCGATCGCAGCGCACTCGATGAGGCGTTCGATGTGATGGCCGCAGAGGAGAACCTCACCGACGAGGAACGCGAATACCTGGCCGGCAAAGCCGCCCACGTGAAAACCCTGCTGGTGAATCCCGAACGCATCCAACGGGTCTGTGCGGACATCTTGGAGCATTACCTGGCGAAGATCGCACCCAACGGAATGAAAGCCCAAGTGGTGGCCTTCGACCGGGAACTCGTCGTCGCCTATCACACGGAACTGCAACGGCTCATCAGCGAACGCCACCTGGGGCTGGAGACAGCGGTGGTGATGACGGTGGCGTCGGCGAAAGACGAACCCCTGTCGTGGGCCGAATATGCGTTGGATCGGGCGCAGGAAGCGCACGTGAAGGCCCGCTTCACCGACCCCGAAGACCCCCTCACCTTCCTGGTGGTGACCGCGAAACTGTTGACCGGCTTCGACGCACCGGTGGAGCAGGTCATGTATTTGGATAAGCCGCTACGCCGCCACACCCTGTTCCAGGCCATCACCCGCACCAACCGCCGCTTCACCCACCCCGTCACCGGGTTCGACAAGACCCACGGGCTGATCGTGGATTACATCGGGCTGGGCAATCAGATCGCCCAAGCCTTGAAGGCCGCCGACCCCGACCGTGGCGGGGCCCGCCCCGTCGACGTGGAAGCCCTCGCCCACGAGTTCACCAGCCGCCTGGACACCTGCCTGGCCCGCTTTACGGGCCTGGATCGCGCGGATCATTCGTTCACGGCGCTGCAAGCTGCACTGCAACGACTCACCGCGCCCGAGGCACGCGACGGGTTCGCCGGTGACTTCACCGCGGTGGCCACCTTGTGGGAGTTCCTGCACCCGCACGAGATCCTCGAGGCCCGTGAAGCGGACTACAAGTGGCTGTCGCAGGTGTATGAGGCCATCAAACCGACCGGCCCCAGCAACGTCCTGCTGTGGCATCGCCTGGGCCCGAAAACCTTGGCCCTCGTCCACGGGCACATCGTGGATTTGCGGATCACCAGCACCGGCCTGGAAGCAGTGGTGGTGGATCCCGACGCCATCGCCGCCATGCGGCAAATGATTGAACAAGGGGAACTCGACCTTGACCCGGCTCGCGTCCTCACCAGCGATCCCGTCGCCTTGCATGAGGTGCTCACCGTCATCGACCGGCGCATCGCCCGATTGAACGCCGTCCACCCCCACCCCATCTACCGGTCGCTGGCCGAACAGTTGGAACGGCTCCGTCGGCAGGCCATCACCCGCGCCGAGGACTCCATCGAATTCCTGAAGAAGGCGCTGCAGATCGCACGCACCGCCGTACAAGCCGAACGCCTCGACGCCGACGGCCTGCTCGATGCATCCATGCACCTCCTCGACCCCAACATCGGTGCCCTCACCCAGATCGTCGAGCAATACAAACCCGCCGGCACCCCCATCATCGTCACCGACGTGGTGCGCGACATTGATGCCATCGCCAAACAAGTCACCTACTCAGGCTGGAACGAATCCATGCCCGGAGACA
>JAKAIC010000155.1 GCA_021814565.1 Actinomycetes bacterium
GGTCTTGCCCGCACCGTTCACACCCACGATGGCGATGCGATCACCGGGCCCGATATTCCAGGTGACGCGGTGCAGCAGGCGCTTGTCGCCCAGCGAGAGATCGATGTCGCGCATTTCAAAGACGCTCTTGCCCAGGCGGGCTCCCGCGAAGCCCAGTAGTTCGATGCTGTCACGCGCCGGTGGCTCACCGGCGATCAGTTCGTTGGCGGCATCCACCCGGAACTTGGGCTTGGAGGTGCGTGCGGGTGCCCCCCGACGCAGCCAGGCCAACTCCTTGCGCATGAGGTTGCGACGACGTGAATCCTCGGCGAAGGCCTGACGCGAGCGCTCGGCTTTGGCGAGCACATAGGCGCTGTAACCACCTTCGTAGTCCTCGACCTGACCGGCTACGACCTCCCACATGCGTTCACAGAGCTCGTCCAGGAACCAGCGATCATGTGTCACCACCACCACGGCCAGGCCGCGCCGCGACCTGAGGTGGCCAGCCAGCCAGGCGATGGCCTCGACATCGAGGTGGTTGGTGGGCTCGTCAAGCAGCAGCAGGTCGAGTTCGGTCGTGAGCAGGCGCGCCAGCGCCACGCGTCGTCGTTCGCCCCCGCTCATGCCCTGCAGGCTGCGGTCGAGCAGGGCGGCATCGAATCCACCGAGGATGCCGGTGAGGACGTCGCGAACCAGCGGGTCGCCGGCCCATTCGTGCTCGTCCCGGTTGCCGAGCACGACTGAACGCACGGTGGCGCCCTCAGCGAAGTCATCGATCTGCGCAAGCAGCCCCAGTCGCACGTCGTTGCCGCGGGTGACGCGACCATCGTCGGCGGCCTCGCGTCCGGCCATGATGCGCATGAGGGTGGACTTGCCACCGCCATTGCGACCGACGATGCCGATGCGCTCGCCTTCCGCCACACCAAGAGACACGTCAGCGAGAACCGGGCCCTTGCCGTAGTCCTTGCCGACGCGCTCGATATTCAAGAGGTTCCGAGGCGCCATAGGGCGCCCATCCTCGCAGAATCGCTGGTCGTCGGTGGCGCCGCCTACGAAGCGGCCCGTGGCGGCCACTCGCGTGCCGCCTCCATGCCCCCGGAGCCGCCGGACGCTGATAGCCTGCCTCGATCATGACGGTTCGCTATGACGAGATCGAGTCCGCGATCAGTGCCCTGCGCGAGAGCGGTGCTGTGATCATTGTCGACGAGAATGAACGCGAGATCGAGTGTGATCTGGTGTTCGCCGCGGAGCTGGCGACGCCGGAACTCATGAACTTCATGGTGCGCAACGGCAGCGGCGTCGTGGGCGTCGCCCTACCCGGCGAAGCGCTGGACCGGCTGGCCATCCCGCCGATGACGCCCATCAACCAGCACACGCACGGCGTCGCCATGTCGGTGGCCGTGGACAGTCGCGACATCGCCGGCAACGGCGCTTCGGCTGCGGACCGCGCCATAACGGCGCGCGCCCTGGCCAATCCTCAGGCCACGCGCTCGGATTTCGTGCGTCCCGGTTACGTGTTCCCGTACCGGGCCCAGCACGGTGGCGTGCTGCGTCGCGGCGGCGGATCGGAAGCCGCCATGGATCTCGTCACCATGGCCGGCCTGCAACCTGCGGCAGTGCTCTGTGAACTGGTGAACGAGCAGGGCGCGCTCATGACGCCAGCGGAGGCACGGGAATTCGCCGATGTGCACGCCCTGCCCATGGTCTCCATCAAGCAACTCATCGCCTTCCGCATGTCCAACGAGCGTGCGGTCACACGCGTTGCGGAAGCCGAACTGCCTACTGATTTCGGGCCCTTCCACATGATCGGCTTCAGCTCGCTCGTCGACGGCAGCGAGCACGTGGCGCTGGTCGCCGGGGATATCAGTGATGGTGAGGACGTGCTGGTGCGGGTCCATGCCGAATGCCTGCTCGGTGACGTCGTGGACTCGCAGCGCTGCCAGTGTGCCGAGCACCTGCATGAGTCGATGCGTCGCATCCAGGCGGAGGGGCGTGGCGCGCTTGTCTATGTGCGATCGCAACCAGCCCAGGGCTCAGGGCTGCTGGCCCGGCTGGCCGCCTACCAGTCCGGACAGGACATGGAATCGCATATGCCGCCGACCGATCCCAAGAACTACGGCACCGGCTCTCAGATCCTCAAGGATCTGGGGATCCGCTCCATGCGCCTGCTCACGGCCACCCCGTCACGACAGTTGAAGCTTGAGGAATTCGGCCTGGTGGTGAACGGGCTGGTCGCGCTCTGAGGCTGGCTGTCCGAGGTTCTCGGTAGGTTCATCACCGTCGTCCTGCCGACATGAAGTGAGGGGAACGTGCGGCTGCTCCACACCTCGGACTGGCATCTGGGCCGGCATTTTCACGGCTTCGACCTCATAGACGCCCAGCGCCGCTTCATCGAGCACCTGGTGGAGGTGGTGCGGGCCGAGCGCATCGACGCCGTGCTTGTGGCCGGCGATATCTACGACCGCGCCATCCCCTCACTCGATGCGGTCGAGGTCTTCGAGCACGGCCTGGCCGAGTTGTCCCGGCTCACGCAGGTGGTCATCAGCAGCGGCAATCACGACAGCCAGCGCAGGCTGGGCTTCGGGGGCGCACTCATGGAGCGGGCGGGCGTGCATTTCCGCACCCATCTCGGTGACATCACGCGCCCGGTGCTCATCGACAACGGCCGCATGCGAACCAGCATCTACGCCATACCCTTCCTCGAGCCCTACACCACGGCGGCCCACCTGGGCGATGACGGTGTTGCTCCGGTAAGGCGCACACATGAAGGTGTG
>JAKAIC010000003.1 GCA_021814565.1 Actinomycetes bacterium
ACGAACAGCGTGTCGTCGCCTATGCCGAGCGCCATGGCCTCACGCAGAACCGTGGCGCCGTGAATCGTGCGCTGGCGGTGCTCGACCCCGAGGGCCACGCCGCCCGCCGCGCCCGAGCCGCACGCGCCACCTCCGAGGTGCGCCTTGATCACGGACTGGATGGCATGAGCACGCTCACCGCCACCTTGCCCAGCGAACAGGCACTCAGCTGCTGGCGCGCCATCGATGCCCTGGCCCAGCAACCAGCGCTGGCCGATCCGTCGCAGCCAATCGGCGTGCGTCGGGTCGCTGCGCTGCTGGCCCTCCTCACCCGACACACGACCAGCGACAACGCTGCAGTTCCAGTGCAGGTCGACATTGTGATCGACCTCGAGACTCTGCTCGGGCTCAATGACCACCCGGCACACGTCCACGGTGCTGGCCCTCTGCCGGCTGATGTGGCACGTGAACTCATCGCCGGTGACCCCCGCGCCACCATCCGTCGCATAGTCACGGATCCCGTCACCGCGGCGCCGATCGAATTGGGCCGCCGCTATCGCATCGACACTGCACTCCGACGAGTGATCGAGGCCCGCGATGGCAGCTGCCGTTTCCCGGGGTGCGGACAGCCCGCCCATCGCTGCGAATGCGACCACGCCCAGGCCTTCGAAAGTGGCGGAACGAGTACCACCCGCAATCTGGGGCTGGCCTGCAAACGTCATCATCAATGCAAGACGCATGCCGGCTGGCAGATCACGAGCACCGATGACGATGGCACTTGCACCTGGGTGTCGCCGCTCGGTCGCCAGTACCGCCACTCGCCCACTCCTGTGCTGCCCGCACTCGAAACACTGGAAGAGGCGGAACCGGATCACGGCGATAGTCGGCTTTGCCGTATCACAAGACGAGCATTCGCACTCCACCACACCCGCACCTGCTCGAGCCTGCACAGCGTTGAACAGTGCCCACGCCTTCAGAACGTCGCTCCCAGCCAGGACGACCGTCCACCCTTCTAGCACCGGCTGGCCGCGAGGCGTCTGCCCAGCGCTACTCCTCGGGAGCGGGCTGGTTGCTGCGATAGATGATGCCGAGCTCCTCGGCCTCGAAGTCCACGTCGAAAGGCTTGACACCCTTGAGGACCATGGCTTCCTGTGCCGCACGTGAGAACCCGCGCTCCTCGCCGTCGAGCACCACTGATTCCACCTCCACCCAGGCGTCGAACCACTCCGCATGGTCGGCGCGCTGGTTGTAGAGAAAGCCCAAGGGCTCCGGCCTTCCTGCGGCCACCCAGACCTCGGAAAGCGATAGGCCCCGGCCCTCAAACTTCGCGGTTAACTTATGGATGCGGCGGCCCCGCTCCAGGGGCGGCAGTGTGGGGTTCTCGGCGATTGCCATCACCTGGCGTTCCAGCTCGCGGCTGGAGACCAGCGTCGCGTGCAGTTCCCGATTCATCGCCGTCCCTCTCCCGAGCGCGCGCATGATGCCTGCAATCAGCCTATTCAACCGGCGCCAGTACGCTCGCACCCATGCCGCAACTGCTCTCGGTCAACATCGCCACTGAGGTGCGCACCGGGGACTGGACGGGCGACGTCGGCGCCACCGGAATCGACAAGCGCGGGGTCCCCCAGCGCGTACGCATCTTCGATGATCACGTGGACGGCGATCACGTGATGGATACCACGCACCACGGCGGCCCCTACAAGGCCGTGTACGCCTACTCGCATGAAGATACCATGTGGTGGGAGACCAAGATCGGGCGTGGCCTGCCTCCGGGATCCTTCGGCGAGAACCTCACCACCGCCGGACTCGACATCAATCACGCTCGCATCGGTGAACGCTGGCGCATAGGCACGGTGGTGCTGCAGGTGACGGAGCCGCGCATCCCCTGTCGCGTGTTCGCCGGCTTCTGGGAACGACCGCACCTGGTCAGGGAGTTCACGGAAGCCGGTCGCTCCGGCACCTACCTGCGCATCATCGAAGCCGGCGAAGTGCGTGCCGGTGATCGCATCGTCGTCATTTCACGGCCCGACCATGACGTGACCGTGGCCACGGCCTTCGCCGCCCGCACGGGCACCGGCCCTGCACGCGCATCGCTGCGCGCGGCCTACGACGACTTCCCACCGAAATGGCAGGCCTGGGTCGACGCCGGCAACTGACGGCACGCACTTGCGGTTTCGCCGTAGCCCCACCGGGGGGGCGGAGCGGGTTTGTGGTGAGGGCGTAGAGGCGTCAGCCGCCGACCCGCCCGAGCGCGAACCCGCGCAGCCCACGGCCTGGGCGCGCCGCCTTGAAGCTGTCCACCGGTACCCTGACGCGATGGAACTCGTGAAGCCCACACTCGAGATGGTGCCGAGCTACGTCGCCGCGCGCGAACGCGGATTCTCCTTTGACATCAACCCCGATCCCGGGGCCGTGGCTGCACTCACCGAGCAGATCAAGGCCGACCCGCAGGCCTTCATCAAGACCGTGGAAGACCTCCACCCGGTGGGCCGCACCGTCACCCTGCCCGATGGCAGCGAAGTCCCGCGGCTGCCGCAGTACACGCGCTGGATGTGGGATGACGAATTCGCCGGTGTCATCACCTTCCGCTTCCAACGCGGAACGCCGGAATTGCCGGCACATGTGCTCGGCCACATCGGCTACGCGGTGGTGGAATGGAAACGTCGCCTTGGATACGCGGCACAGGCACTGCGCGACATCCTCGCACTGCCGCGCGCCGAGGGCCTGCCCTACGTGGAAGTGACGACCAACGTCGACAACCTGGCCTCGCAGGGCGTCATCCTCAAGGCCGGCGGCGAGTTCGTCGAGACCTACAACCGGCCAGCCTCACAGGGTGGCGCACCGATCAACAAGTACGTCATCCACCTGCAGTGATGCCTGCGTGATTCGGCCGGACGACCATGGTGATCGTCAGGCCGAATGCGTGGCCGCGCAGCGCTCAGTGCACCTGGGGTTGGGGACCGGCGCCGACATTGCCGTAGCGGTGGTTGGTGATGCTGACGCTCTGCTCATGCACCCAACGCGCCACTTCCACCGCCCCGTTGGCGGCCAAGGGGCGGCGGTCGGTGGAGATGCCACGGGCCAACAGTGCGCTTGCGTCCACGGGCTCATCGCTGAGCACGCGCACGCGATCGGTGGCCACACGAGTCGTGAAGTCCGCCAGGTCCTCGACCGTACAGGGCTGCCCGCCGGCCAGCGGAGCTGCGGCCGAGAGCCGGATCGGCGTGCCCGTCAGCTGTTGCAGCGCGGCCAGATAGCGCAACTCATCTGCGGAAGCCGTGGGCAGCACGCGCACTTCTATGCCCTTGCTCATGGGCAGGTAGCGATGGACGTTCCGCTCCACCTTGAGCCCGGAGTGGTCGAGGCGCTGAGCGCCCACGTTGTGCCACCACACCTGGGCCTGCGAGATGGAACGCTCGACATCGTCGAAAGGCGTCCAGTCGCGCAGTTGGGTGACGTAGTGCTGGCCGCCGGCCTTGGAGGTCGGGCCCACCGCCGAGCGCTTCCAGCCACCGAAGGGCTGGCGGTTGACTACAGCGCCGGTGGTGCCACGGTTCACATAGACATTCCCCGCCTCGATGCGATCGATCCAGCGCTCGCATTCCTCAACATCGAGGGCGTGCAGGCCCGCCGTGAGCCCGTAGTCAACCGCGTTCTGCCATTCGATCGCGGTCTCGAAATCAGGTGCACGCATGACGCCCAACACGGGACCGAACCACTCGTTGCGATGCGACCATGACTGCGGCTGCACACCCAGCTTGACGCCCGGGCTCCACTGATGACCGGCCTGGTCCAGTTGCCGCGGCTCCACCAGCCATTGCTCACCTGCGTCGAGCTGCGTGAAGGCACGAAGCAGCGCGCCCTCGGGAGGTCGGATGACGGGGCCCACCACGGTCGAGTAGTCCCAGCCCGGTCCCACCAACAGGGTTTCGACGGCATCCTTGAGCTGCCGGATGAAGGCCGGGTTGTCGTACACAGGGGCCTCGACGATGGCCAGGCTGGCCGCGCTGCACTTCTGGCCGGCATGACCGAAGGCGGACTGCACGAGATCCTTGACTGCCGCGTCGATGTCAGCGGAACCCGAGATGAGCAGTGCGTTCTTGCCACTGGTCTCCGCCATCAGCCGGATGTCCGGACGCCATGCGGTGAACAGTTCCGCAGTGGCGAAGCCGCCGGTGAGGACAACGCCATTGACGTCCTCATGCGTGATGAGGCGTTTGCCGTTGTCGTCGTCGCGCGTCGGCACGAACTGCAGCACATCCTTGGGCACGCCGGCCGCCCACAACTGCTGCGCCAGCAGCCAGGCCACGGCCACCGTCTCGGGAGCGGGCTTGAAGATCACGGCGTTGCCGGCGGCCAGCGCGGCGCACACCCCACCACAGGGGATGGCGTAGGGGAAGTTCCACGGCGGCACCACGGCGACCACGCCCAGCGGTGTGGAATCCGAACCGGCGATCTGCTGGCGGGCGGAGAGCCCGTAGAAGCGTGCAAAGTCGATGGCTTCCGAGATCTCGGGGTCGGCCTCCGCGGCCGTCTTGCCGCTGTCCAACATCATGACGGCCACCACGTTGGTGCGCTGCAGTTCCATGAGCCTGGCCGCCTCGAAAAGGATGCGACGGCGCGCGGCCGAACCACGGGCATCCCAGGCCGGCACTGCCGCATTGGCTGCAGCAACCGCACGGTCCACCTGCTCGGTATTGGCGACCGAGTACCTGTACCAGGCACGACCGTTGTCGCCCGGGTCGATGCCTTCCACGAGCTCGTCACTGACGATCTGCTCGCCCTCGATGACCAGGGGCAGAGGCAGCTGCCATCCGCGTCGATGCGTCTCCAGCGCCTCGGCCAGAGTGCGGCGGTACTCAGGATGGGTGAGATCGCCGTCGGCCTGGTTCTCGAAGATGCCGCGCTCGACCAGCGCCTGCGCGTCGTGGCGCGCCATGGTGTGACGTCGTGAGGTAGTGCCGATGGTGTGCCGCTGCTGCACTGCATTACGGAAGCGCGTGGCCTGCTGCTCGAAGGCGCTGCTCGAAGGCTGCATGCCGAAGGAGGCGCGCAGGTAGTTCTCGGGTGAGGTGTTCTCGTCCAGACGACGCACCAGATAGGCAACTGCCGACGCGAAGTCGTCATGCCGCGTGACCGGGGTGTACAGCAGGATGCGGCCCAGCTGGCGCGCCACCGCGAGTGCCTCGCCATTGGCCATGCCCTCGAGCATCTCGATGTCCAGCTGTGCTTCGACACCGCGAGACTTGGCGATCTCCAGGCCCCAGGAGATGTCGAACAGGTTGTGCGACGCGATTCCGATGCGGACTGCGTCGGCGTTCTCGGGGCGCAGTGCGCAATCGACCAGCCGCTTGAAGGACGCATCGACGTCGGCCTTGGACGGGTAGGGAGCGGCCACCCAGCCGTGGAGTTCGGCCTCTGTGGATTCCATGGCCAGGTTCGCTCCCTTGACCAGGCGGATCTTGATGCGCCCGCCCAGAGTGGTGCGTCGCCACTTGGCCCACTCCACGAGATCGGCGAAGGTTGCGTGTGCCTCCGGCAGGTAGGCCTGGAGCACAATGCCCGCGTCCATGGCACCGAAGGCAGGCTCGGACAGCACCCGCTTGAACACATCAACCGTGATGCCCAGGTCGCGGTACTCCTCCATGTCCATGTTGATGAAGGTGCCTGCGGTGCTGGCCGCGATGTACAGGCGACGAAGCCGCTCCGCGACGCGCGCGACGGAGCCCTCATGGTCGATGGTCTGCAGCTGGCTCACCACCGCTGAGATCTTCACCGAGGCATAGGTCACATCCGGGCGCTTCACCATCTCGATGATGGATTCCAGGCGGTGCGTGGCCTCTGCGTCACCGAGGACGGCCTCGCCCAGCACATTGACGTTGAGTTGCACACCGTCACGCTTGCGACGCTGCAGGTGAGCGGCCAGCGGCTTCTCCTCGGCCGGCAGGATGATCCCGGTGGCAGCGGCCCGCACCTGCCATTCCACAATGCGCATGACCAGCCCGGGCAGGGCCGGCGAGAGCGCAGCGATGAACTTCACCCCATTGGCGTCCTTGAAGCCCAGGCCGCGAGCGGTGGCCTTGGCGGCTGCCCTGCGCAAGGCGCGCGCGGCGCGTGAGGGCTCGGAGATGCGCATGACCTCGTCGGTGAGCGACATCGTCACCGACACGGCGTCCGGATCCTGGAGCAGGCGTTCGAATCGCCGCTGGTTATACCTGGCCCGGCGATCGCGCAAGCGGTCGGCATCGGCCAGGATGGAACGAGCACGGTCCACGGCGGCGGGGACCAGGGCATCGGCGTCGGACAGCGGTTCAGGCATCATGCCTGAATGGTTGCCCTCCCACCAGCGCAAGTCTTGGACGTTCCTGCCGCGGTTTCCGGCGATTTCCTACACTGCGACCATGTCACTCGCCGCCTACCTGCAGATGGCCGAGTTGCTCGAGGGGGCACCGACCACGCTCTACTGTGTCAAGGACACCGAGGGCCGCTACCTGGCAGTGAACAACGCCTTCGTCGAGCGCACCGGCCGCTCCAGCCGACGGGATGTCGTGGGCAAACTGGCCGCCGACCTCTTCCCCGGCGAGCTGGTGGCGAATTACCACCAGCAGGACGACGACATCCGCGAGTTGCGACACACGCTGCGTGATGAGCTCGAGCTCATCACCGAGGCCAACGGCCAGCTGGCCTGGTTCCTCACCACCAAGCAGCCGATCTTCGAGGGCGACGCACTGGTGGCCATCGCGGTGGTCTCAGTCGCCCTCGGCACACCTGCGGCCCTGGGTTCCGAGCATCCACTCCGTCCCGTCGTGGCCTACGTGCGCGCCCATCTGGCCTCAGCGATGAGCGTCGAAGCGCTGGCGGAACTGGCTGGGCTGCCACTGCGGCAGTTCGAGCGACTCATGCATCGCACCTTCGGGCTGCCCACCAAGCAGTACATCACCCAGGTGCGGGTGGTTGCGGCCACCGAACTCCTTCGCAACAGCGGCCTCCCGCTGGCGGAGATCGCGCAACGCTGTGGCTGGTACGACCAGAGCGCGTTCAGCAGGCAGTTCACCAAGGTGGCGGGGGTCACACCCGGCGAATACCGGCGCCGTACGGCCGACTGATTCAGGGCTCAACCAGCCGCGAATAGACTCGAACCCTTCATGGAAGGCGTAACCGTGGCTGATGTATTCGGTGCCAATGAGTGGCTGGTCGATGAAATCTACGAGAAGTTCCTGCAGGACAGGAACTCCGTGGATCCGGCGTGGTGGGAGTTCTTCGCGGACTACTCACCGAAGTCGGCTCAGGGCGTGGCGGCGGTGGCCAGCGTCCCCGGCGCTCCATCGGTGGTCACGCCAACGGTGCCGGTAGCGCCTGCCACAACTGCGGCACCCGCCGCGACTGTGGCTGCTGCGGCACCGGCGGCCCCGTCAGCAATCGCCGTCGCACCGTCCGCTGCCAAACCCGCTGCCGCCGAGCCCACGCTGCTCAAGGGTCCAGCGGCGCGCACCGTCACCAACATGGAGGCCTCCCTGGCGGTGCCCACCGCCACCAGTGTTCGCTCCATCCCCGCCACGCTGCTCGTCGACAACCGACTCATCATCAACGAGCACCTGGCCCGCAATCAGGGCGGCAAGGTCTCGTTCACGCACCTCATCGCCTACGCACTGGTCAAGGCACTGCGCGCCATGCCGGAGATGAACGTCACCTACTCGCTGGCTGACGGCAAGCCCGCCGCCACCCAGCACACGGCCATCAACCTCGGCATCGCCATCGATCTCACCAAGGCGGACGGCACCCGCCAGCTGTTGGTGCCCTGCATCAAGCAGGCGGAGAAGATGGACTTCGCCAAGTTCTGGGTCGCCTACGAGGACCTGGTGCGTCGCTCGCGCAGCAACAAGCTCTCAGCCGACGACTTCGTCGGCACCACCGTTTCCCTCACCAACCCGGGCGGCATCGGCACCGTGCACTCGGTGCCACGTCTGATGAACGGCCAGGCGGCGATCATCGGTGTCGGCGCACTGGAGTACCCGGCGGAGTTCCAGGGCGCTGCAGACGCGGCACTCGTCGAGCGCGGCATCGGCAAGGTCACCACCCTCACCTCCACCTATGACCATCGGGTCATCCAGGGCGCGCAGTCCGGCGAGTTCCTGCGGCTGGTGCACAACTACCTCACCGGCCACGACGGCTTCTACGAGGAGGTCTTCGCCGCCCTGCGCATCCCCTACGCCCCCATGCGCTGGGCTACGGACATCGTCACCACGCACGACAGCGATGTCGACAAGACCGCGCGCGTGCACGAACTCATCCATGCCTTCCGCTCGCGCGGCCACCTGGTTGCCGACACCGATCCGCTCGTCTACGTGCAGCGCTCCAACACGGAAACCGAGATCGAAGCCCATGGCCTCACCATGTGGGATCTCGATCGGGAGTTCGCGGTCGGCGGCTTCGCCGGCAGGACCTTCATGACCTTGCGCGAGATCATGAAGGTGCTGCGCAATGCGTACGCACGCACCATGTCCGTCGAGTACATGCACATCACTGATCGTGAGCAGCGCGAGTGGTTCCAGCAGCGGCTGGAGACACCACAGCCCAGGATCGAGCGCGACGAGCAGCTCCGCATCCTGCACAAGCTCAATGAGGCTGAGGCCTTCGAGAACTTCCTGCACACCAAGTTCGTGGGTCAGAAGCGATTCTCGCTGGAGGGTGGCGAGTCCGTGATCCCGTTGCTGGACGCCATCCTCGACCGCGCTGCCGCCACGCGTATGGATGAGGTGTGCATCGGCATGCCTCACCGCGGCCGCCTCAACGTGCTCGCCAACATCGCGGGCAAGTCCTATGCACAGATCTTCCGTGAGTTCGAGGGCCAGTACGGCGAGGAGTCGGTGCAAGGCTCGGGTGACGTCAAGTACCACCTGGGCACGGCCGGCACCTACACGGGGCACAAGGGCGAGACCACCAAGGTCTACCTGGCCGCCAACCCCTCGCATCTGGAGACCGTGGATCCGGTGCTCGAGGGCATCGTGCGGGCCAAGCTCGACATCGACGGCACGCAGGGCAAGTTCGCCGTGCTGCCGATCCTGCTGCACGGTGACGCGGCCTTCGCGGGTCAGGGCGTCGTGTACGAGACCTTGCAGATGTCGCAGCTTCAGGGCTATCGCGTGGGTGGCACCATCCACGTCGTCGTCAACAACCAGATCGGCTTCACCACCTCACCGCAGTATTCCCGGACCTCCCAGTACTGCTCGGATCTGGCCCGCGTCATCGCCGCGCCCGTGCTGCACGTCAATGGCGACGACCCGGAAGCGGTTGTGCGCGTTGCCCGCTTGGCCTTCGAATACCGGGAGACCTTCCATCGCGACATCGTGATCGACATGGTCTGCTACCGCCGTCGCGGCCACAACGAGGCCGACGATCCGTCGTTGACCCAACCGCTCATGTACGACCTGGTGGACCAGAAGCGAACGGTTCGCAAGCTGTACACCGAGCAACTTGTGGGCCGCGGGGACATCACCATCGAGGAAGCCGAAGAGGCGCTCAAGCACTTCCAGAACCACATGGAGGGCATCCTCGGCGAGGTCCGCTCCGACGAGTACGACGACTCCTTCGCCCAGATCACAGCCGCCATCATGCGCGAGGGTGAGATCAAGCTGCATCCACAAGCGCCCGCCATCGATGTGCCCACGGGCATCTCGCTGGAGGTCGTGAACCGCGTCGTGCGCAGCCAGCTCGAGATGCCGGAGGGCTTCCATGTGCATCCGCGCCTGCAGCCCCAACTGGCGCGCCGTGCCGAGATGATCGAACGCGACGAGATCGACTGGGGCATGGGCGAGGCACTCGCCATCGGCTCCCTGCTCGCTGAGGGCACCAGTGTCCGGCTGGCCGGCCAGGATTCGCGTCGCGGCACCTTCGGCCACCGCCACGCCGTGATCGTCGACAAGGAGAGTGGCCGCTGGTACAAGCCGCTCAAGCGCTGCTACCAGCAGGGCTCGCGCCTCTTCGTCTATGACTCCCTGCTCTCCGAGTACGCCGCCATGGGCTATGAGTACGGCTACTCGGTGGCACGGCCCGATGCCCTCACCATGTGGGAGGGACAATTCGGCGACTTCGCCAACGGCGCCCAGACCATCATCGACGAGTACATCTCCTCCGGTGAGCAGAAGTGGGGTCAGAAGAGCTCGGTGGTGCTGCTGCTGCCTCACGGCTACGAGGGCCAGGGGCCGGACCACTCCTCAGCCCGCGTCGAGCGTTACCTGCAATTGTGCGCCCAGGACAACATGACGGTGGCCATGCCCTCCACGCCGGCCTCCTACTTCCACCTGTTGCGCTGGCAGATCCACGGCCCGCGCACGCGTCCGCTCATCATCTTCACGCCCAAGTCCCTGCTGCGTTCCAAGGCTGCCGCCTCGAAGACCAGTGATTTCACCAGCGGATCCTTCCGCGCTGTCATCGGTGACGACCGCGTCGATCCGGCCAAGGTCAAGAAGGTGCTGCTGTGCGCCGGCAAGGTCTACTACGACCTGGCGGCGGAGCGCGAGAAGCGGGGAGCCTGGGATACGGCGATCATCCGGCTGGAGCGTTTCTACCCGGTGGCGCAGGCGCTGCTGCCCGCAGCATTGGCGCCCTTCCCCAAGGCGGAGCTGCGCTGGGTGCAGGAGGAGCCGGCCAACCAGGGCGCCTGGACATTCCTCGCCGACGTCTACGGTGAGATCCTCGACCGGCCGCTGCGTCGCGTTTCGCGTCCCACCTCTTCGTCGCCGGCGGTTGGTTCGCACCACCGGCACGACGTTGAGCAGGCGGCCTTGGTGGAGGCCGCGTTCGCCTAGCAGCGATCAGTCCTCGGAGTCCTCGTCGCGCGCCAACCATGTGGCAAGGCGATCGACGGGTACCTCGAATTCCGGGTTGAGATCAGTGAATTCGCGCAACTTGTCGGCGAGCCAACCCAGGCTCACCGTGTCGTCACCGCGTCGTTCCTCGAGCTCCTCGATGCCACGATCCGTGAAGTACATGGGGCGATTGTTGCACTCCTAGGCTTTGGCCATGCGCTCCTTCGCCAGTGACAACTACGCACCTGCCCACCCCGACGTCCTCGCCGCGCTGCTGGCCGTGAATTCCGGCCACGCCACTGCCTACGGGGCCGATGAGGTGACGGAAGAGGCCAGGGCCATCATCCGTCGTCATGTCGGTGCGCCTGGGGCCGATGTGCACCTCGTCTTCAACGGCACGGGCGCCAACGTGGTATCGCTGTCACTGTTCCTGGAGCGCTGGGAGACGGTGATCTGCGCCGATTCCGCCCACATCAACGTCGACGAAGGCGGCGCACCGGAACGGCTGCTCGGCGTGAAACTCTCCACGCAGCGCACGGCCGACGGCAAGCTGACACCTGAACTCATTGACGCGGCCGTGATCCGCCGCGGAGATGTGCACTTTGCGCAACCACGCGTGGTCTCCATCGCGCAGTCCACGGAATGGGGCACGCTCTACTCAGTGGATGAACTGCGTGCCATCGCCGCGGTCACGCATAGACACGGCATGTTCCTGCACATGGACGGTGCCCGCATCTCCAACGCGGCAGCAGCGCTGGGATGCACCATCGCCGACATCACTTCGGCCGTCGGCGTGGACGTGCTCTCCTTCGGCGGCACCAAGAACGGCGCCATCGGTGCCGAAGCAGTGGTGGTGCTGACGCCCGGTCGAGCCGATCGCCTGGGCCATCTGGCCAAGCAATCCATGCAGCTCTCGAGCAAGATGCGGTACAACGCGGCACAGATGGTGGCCATGTTCGAAGGCGACCTGTGGTTGCGCAACGCGTCCCACGCCAATGCCATGGCCGCCCGCCTGGCGCTGGGGCTGCGGGGCCTGCCCGGCGTCACGCTGATGCAGCCGCAACAGGTGAACTCGCTGTACGTGCAGCTGCCAACCCACACCATAAGGCCGCTGCAGGCGGCCTTCCACTTCTACGACTGGATCGAAGCGCAATCCATAGTGCGCTTCGTCACCTCTTGGGATACCAGCGCCAGCGAGGTGGATGCCTTCATCGACGCCATAAGCGTTGCCGTCAGCGGCTGACCCGCGGCCAGCGCACGACGCCCAGCACCTGTGCATCGGAGACAGCCCCGAAGAGCCAGGAATCGGAGTACACGCGCCGATCCTGGTTGGCATCGCTCTCCAACCACCAACCCCGCGCATCCCGGTCGGTGATGCGTTTGATGACGTGCTGGCCCGGGCGGTCAGGGCGATCGGCCACCACCACATCGCCGATGCGAGGTGGCGCACCGAAGCACACCACAGCCACGCGCCGCAGGCCGCTGAAGGTGGGTCGCATCGAAGGCCCCCGCACCAGCACCAACCCCAGGTGCGTGTCCCGAGTTCTGGTCATACGGGTAGTCTGCTGCATAGGTCGAACGTCCCACTGGAGGTACCAATGCTTCTTTCCGTCGCTCACGCACATTGTGATCTGCCCTGCGGTGTCTACGACCCCGCTCAGGCCAGGCTTGAGGCGCAATCCGTCAAGGCCTGCATGGAGAAATACCATGCATCCAACGACCCCGAATTCAAGGCGCGCGCCATCTCCATCAAGGAGGAGCGCTCGCACATGGTGAAGGAGCACCTGTGGGTGCTCTGGACCGACTACTTCAAGGCCCCGCACTTCGAGCAGTACCCGCAACTGCACGGCCTCTTCAATGAAGCTACCAAGCTGGCCGGCGCCGCGGGCACCAAGGGCACGGTGGATGTGGCAGTCGCCGACAACCTGCTCACCAAGATCGACGCCATCGCCGAGATCTTCTGGGCGACGAAGAAGGCCTGACCGGCCCTGATTGGCGCCCGGCGGCGCCCCACCAGCAGACACACGAGAGGGCCGCACCCAACCCAGTTGCGGCCCTCTCGTGCGTCCGGCGTCAACTCGTGACGAGTGCGCCGCCCGCGGCCTCCCAGGCGATGATGCCGCCGTCGAGGTTGTAGATGTTGCCGAAGCCGGCATCAGCCATAGCCGAGGTGGCGACAGCGGAGCGTCGGCCGCTGTGGCAATACACGGCGTAGGTCTTGGTCTTGTCCAGCTTGGCGATGTCCGAGGTGAAGGTGCTGCCCTCGAGGTCGATGTTGATGGCTCCAGCGATGTGACCGGCCGCGTACTCGGCGGGCGTGCGCACATCCACCACGGTGACGCCCGCCGCCCGTGCCTGCTTGGCGAAGTCGGCGACACCCACCGTGTTGACCTGGCTGCCGCCACCGCAGGCAGCCAGGGTGAGGGCAGCCAGTAGGCCAACCATGGCCAAGGCAGCCCGGCGCAGGGAAGTCGTCGTGTACATACCCCCTAGGGTATACTGAATCCAAGCTCAGCGCATCCCGGCGCCCGCGTTCGGAGGAATATCCATGTGCACTCGCACCACCTGTCGTGTCTGCAACAAGCCCACCTGGACCGGTTGCGGCCAGCACAAGGAAATGGTGCTCGCAGGAGTGCCCAAGGGTCAGCGCTGCAAGTGCACCGCAGCCGACATCGCAGCCTGGCGGGCCGCCAACAAGCGTCCGCTGTTCGGCAAGCTCTTCAGCCGCAAGTAGCCGTTGCCGGGCGCCAACTGCTCAGCGGAGCGACTCCCGTGAGGCCGGGGCCAGGGCACTGCCGGCGGCGATCAGGGCCACCACTGCCACCACTACGCCCAGCACACGGGTCGCGTTCCCCAGCAACAAGGGTTGCGCCACCACCAATGCGAATGCCTGCACCAGCAGGAAGGGCGTGAGTCCGGCCCGCCTCCTCCGCACCAGCACGGTCGTCACTATGCCCATGAGGGTGGCGAAGGCGGCGTAGAGCACGGTCAGCACGCTGGGGGCCAGATCGGCGCCAGATCCCGAGATGCCAGATGTCGAACCCGTGGTCTCGAAGGCGCGGATGGAGATGCCGTAGCTGATCACGGCCAGCGCCTCGAGGTAACCGAGGACACCTGCGATTCGCAGTCCGGTCGGCAAGGAGGCGAAGGCTGGCATCCCCGAACAGTAGAAGTACGCTCCAGGGGTGTCCACGCTGGTGATCGTGAATCCCAACGCCACGGCCATCCAGCCCTCCGTGCTCGGAGTCGTGGTCGAGGCCCTCACCAGCTTGGGCGAGATCCGGGTGCGCACCACGGAGTCGCGTGACGAGGCCTATGCAGCAGCCGCGGCCGCCGTCCATGACGGCACCGATGTGCTGGTGGCGCTCGGTGGCGACGGCACGGTCAACGAGATCGTCAACGGCCTGCTCTCGCACGGCCCCAATGCCGGGGCTCCGGCCCTGGCTGTGGTGCCCGCAGGCCATGCCAACGTCTTCGCCAGGGTGCTCGGCTTCCCCAACGATCCGGTGGAGGCCACCTCCCTGCTGATCGACGGCATCCGCTCCGGGCGACTGGACACCGTGAACGTGGGGCGTGCCGACGAGCGCTATTTCCTGTGCTCCGCCGGGTTGGGGCTCGATGCCGAGGTGCTGGACCGGGTCGAGCGACAGCGAGCCCGGGGCGTCCGCGCCTCGGTGCCGCTCTATGTCGCTTCCGGGGTGCTGGCCCACGCCACGCGCAGTTCCCACAGCGAGGCGCCGATGCGAGTGGAGTTCCCCGACCGCCGGCCGCTCACCCATGTCTTCAGCATCATCGTGCAGAACGCCCCGGTCTGGACCTACTTCGGGGCCATTCCCGTCACCTTCGCGCCCGATGCCGGCCTCCACGACGGGCTGTCGGTGTACGGCGTGCGCTCGCTGGACGTGCTCTCCGTCAGCAACCACCTGGCTCGGGCGGCACTGGCTCCCTCCCGGCTGGACTCCGAAGCGGTTGCCAGCGATGTGGAGTCCTTCGTCGTGCACGCGACGGTGCCCATCCCCCTGCAGCTCGACGGAGATGTCATCGGCGATCGCAGCGAGGTGCACTTCCGGCTGGTTCGGGACGCGCTGCGCGTCGTCACGGCCACCCCTATTTCGGGTGATTTGACATGATTTCCGAGGGTTGAGGCAGCTGTCGTCGTTATCTGAATGTGACCTATCCCACGACGACTCCACGCAAATTCCCTGTTAAGGCCGTTGGTTTCGGTAGCCAAACGTGTGAGGCTGTGCGCTTGCAGGTCATCCCCAGAAGGGAATTGCCTGCCTACTTGGGACGTTAACGCTGAGGCAAACGGCTGCAGCGGACTTCCCCCCGGCCGCTCGGCCGCACCCAAGGAGGACGCGATGGATTGGCGCCACAATGCCGCCTGCCGCGACGAAGACCCCGAGTTGTTCTTCCCCATCGGGAACACGGGCCCGGCGCTGCTGCAAATTGAGGAAGCGAAGGCGGTCTGCCGTCGCTGCACGGTGGTGGAGACCTGCCTGGCCTGGGCCATCGAATCAGGTCAGGATGCCGGTGTCTGGGGCGGCCTCTCCGAGGACGAGCGCCGTGCCCTCAAGCGTCGCAACCAGCGCGCCCGCGCGGCCATGCGCGCCCTCTGAGTCTCGAACTCGTGCAACGGCCGCCTTCGGGCGGCCGTTCTGCGTTCAGCTGGCCAGGGGCACGTCGATGGTGGCCCGGGTGCCGCCTGCCGGTCCCTGTCCCACGGTGAGGGTGCCGTGCAGCTCCCCGGTCACCAGGGAACGCACGATGCTCAATCCCAGTCCCTCTGTGGCGTCGGCCACGCCCGGGCCATCATCATCCACATGGATGACCAGGCGTTCGCCGCGAATCGACGTGATGCGCACCGCGCCGCCGACGCGTGCCAGCAGGCCGTGCTCCACGGCATTGCCGATGAGCTCCGCGAGCGACATGGCGAGGGGTGTCGCACGCTCGGCTTCAAGGCTGCCCACGGTGCCGACGCGCAAGATGGTGCCACCGCCGTCGATCAGATCCCGTGCCATGGAGATAACCCGGTCGATGACCTCGTCGAAGTCCACACTGGCCCCCGGCTCATGGGCGAGAGACTCGTGCACGATGGCGATGGCCCCGACACGACGCACAGCCTCCTGGAGTTCCATGCGCACTTCATCGGAACTGGATCGACGCGCCTGTAGCCGCAGCATGGAGGCCACCGTCTGCAGGTTGTTCTTCACCCGGTGATGGATCTCGCGGATGGTCGCGTCCTTGGAGAGCAGGGCTTGCTCGCGGCGCCGGATGTCGCTCACATCGCGCAGGAGCACCACCGCACCATCCGGTGTCGCGTTGCGGATCAAGGGGATGCCACGCAGGGTGACCACCGCATCCCGGTACTCGATTTCCGCCTCTCCCGCTGCTCGCCCCTGTGCTATCGACACCAACGCCTCATTGGTGGTCCCGGTCTTCTGCAACAGCCGCGAGAGCGTGGCTGCCAGATTGGCGCCCGTGATCTCGGTGGAGATGCCGAGACGATGACATGCCGACTGCGCGTTGGGAGACGCGTACGTGACGGTGCCTCCGGCATCGATGCGGAAACAGCCGTCGCCGACACGGGGCGGGCTGTCCGTGAGCGCCACCCCCTCACCCAGTGGGAAGAGCCCCTCGCGCGCCATCGCTGCCAGGGCGTCGAAGGCATCGAGGTACATGCGCTCGAGCGCGCCGTCAGCGCGAGCCTCCACGCTGGAACGTCGTTCGATGACAGCGACGACGGTTCCTTCCAGGATGACCGGGAAGGCTTCGTCGCCACGCGGGACACGCGGCTGCTCGGGGCGTCGGTCCGTGGCCGGCCAGCGCGTTGAGGCGGCACGGTCCAACCCCGCATTGCGGCCCTTGGGCAGGAAGGTGCCGACCATGTCGTCGGGCAGGCGGGTGGGGCCGGTGGTGGGCCGCACCTGGGCCGCGGCCACGAATCCGCCGCTGTTCCAGGTGGGAATCCAGAGCACGAGGTCGGCGAAGCCGAGATCGGCCAGCAGCGTCCACTCCGACACCAAGGCCTGCAGATGCGCAATGGCGGCATCACCCAGATCAGTACGGTCGCGGGCCAGTTCAGCGATGCTCGCCATGACGGGAGCGTACGGCCGACTGGCTGGTACGGGACACATGTGCAACGGTACGTCGGTGATGGTTGCGGTGCATGCAGACATGGTGGCCAGCGTGCTCGTGGTCTATGCCCAGCCCGGTGCTGCTGTCGAGGTCGGCGACACCCTGCTGCTACTGGAGAGCATGAAGATGGAGATCCCGGTCATCGCAGAGCATGCGGGGCAGGTGCGCGAGGTGCGCGTGGAGCCCGGATTCGTGGTCCAGGAGGGCGATGTGCTGGTCACGCTGGAGTCCCGCTAGACTGCACCACCTGCAGGCGAGTGCTTGCGATGTTTGGAGACACCATGAGCAAGCGTGCGCGCAAGAAGCGTGATCGCAAGAAGAAAGCCGCTAACCACGGCAAGCGACCCCGCGCCTGATGACAGACCCCGCTCCGTGAGCGGGGTCTTCTTCTTTCCGGGGATCAGTCCTCGGAGATGCGGGTTTCCCGGACGGTTATGTCCTCGCTGTGGATTTCCGTGAGCCGTTGCATGACCCGGTAGCGGAGGTCGTCGGGCGCATGACAACCGCAGGCACGAGCCACCAGCTTCTGGATGAGCTTGGCCTGGGTCAGGAGATCGCTGCACGGGGGACATTCACGGAAATGCTGTTCCAGCAGGGCCACATCGTCGTTCGTGAGCTCGCGATCAAGGTACTCGTCGAGGTGGGCGTCCACTTCCGCGCACGGCGTCGCGTGGGGGTTACCGCAACTCATGACCGCACCTCCTCATCGCGCAGCAGGCCCAGCTCGCGGGCGTGGTCGGCCAGTGATTCGCGCAGGCGCTTGCGTCCGCGATGGATGCGTGACATCACGGTGCCCGTAGGAGTGTGCATGATTTCGGCGATCTCCGCGTAGGAGAAGCCTTCGACGTCAGCGAGGTACACCGCAGTACGGAATTCATCGGGCAGCGCCTTGAGGGCGTCAAGCACATCACCGTCGGGAAGCTTGTCGAGCACGACTTCCTCAGCCGAGGGCAGCGCCGTGCGCGCATTGGACTCCATGCGCGAGACCTGCCAGTCCTCCATGTCGTCCGTGGAGGTGAGCAGCGGCTCACGCCGCTTCTTGCGGTAGTCGGAGATGAAGGTGTTCTGCATGATGCGGAACAGCCAGGCCTTGAGATTGGTGCCGTCCTGGTACTGGTTGAAGGCCTTGTACGCCTTCATCATGGTGTCCTGGACGAGATCCTCGGCCTCGGTTGGATTCGAGGTGAAGCGCATGGCGCCCGCATACAGGGCGTCAAGGTATTGGAGGGCATCGCGCTCGAAGCGGGCCTCGCGTTGGGCTTCGGTTTCCATCGGCCAAGAGCCTACGCGGTCATCCACATGCCCCGCCCACAGCGATCTCTGGAGTTGGTCCGAGACCTGCTGGCAGGAAAGGCGGGGAGTCCCCTGGTCGAGCAGATTCGCCGGCTCAGACATGGGCCTCCTTCCATCACGGAAAGGAACGATAGGCCGGGGTCGGCCTATTCCCGTCAGAAGAGGAGCGCTTGTTCCGGGCTGGGCGCAGGCGGCGGCTCCATCGGCTCGATGAGCGAGGGATCGTTGTTCCGGACCTGGCTCACCGCCCGGGACACACGCCAGGCCTGCACCGTGCCTGCGGGCGCCGGGCGCAGCAGATGCAGCAACTCCCCGGTCCCGGTGGCCGGATCGAGCCAGGCTGCGAAGTCATCTGGATCGATGAGCACCGGCATGCGGTCGTGCACATGCACGGTGTCGGGGCTGGCCTCGGTGGTGATGATGGACATGGAGTGGTACACGGCCGCGGGGTTGGATGGATCGGCGTTCGCGGGACGCCAGCGTTCGCAGATGCCGGCCACGGCGGCCAGCCCGTCCATGCGCGACAGGAACCAGGGCTGCTTACCCGCGCCCTGCCACTCGTACCAACCATCCATCGGTACCAGGCATCGACGTCGGGCGAACGCGGCCTTGAATGACGGCTTCTCCGCGACGGTCTCCGCGCGGGCGTTGATGAGCCGCGCCGCGCCGCTCACATCACGACTCCAGGCTGGCACCAACCCCCAATTGACCACGCGCAGTCGCCGTTCCTGCTCGGGGGCATCGATGATGTAGGTCTCCTGCGTCGGTGCGATGTTGTAATTGGCAGGAAGCGCGCGCGACTCCGGCACCGCGATGTCGAAGAGCAGTTGCAGCTCCAGCACCTCGCGTGACGCCGCGTACCGACCGCACATGCGGGCAATGGTGCCACGACTACCCTTGCCACCGTGGCCACTGAGGAACTCTGGGATGCGCCGTGGGCAAGCGCGCCCGTCACCGGGACGCTGACCATTCCCGGATCGAAATCGGCCACCAACCGTGCCCTGGTTCTAGCGGCACTGGCCGAGGGGCCCAGCCTGTTGCGGCGGCCACTTCTGGCACGCGATACGCGGCTCATGGCAGCAGCGCTGCGCAGTCTCGGCGCCCGCGTGGACGAGGTCGAGGGAACCCTGGGCGTGGACTGGATGGTCACCCCCCGAACCCTCAGCGGCCCAGCTTCGGTGGACTGTGGGCTGGCGGGCACCGTCATGCGCTTCGTGCCGGCGGTGGCCATGCTGGCTCAGGGTCCCGTCACCTTCGACGGGGACGAGCGCGCACGGGCGCGACCGATGGACACCATGATCCACACCATCCGCGCGCTGGGAGTGCGGGTTGATGACGGTGACCGTGGGACCCTGCCCTTCACTGTCCACGGTGTCGGCGTCGTCGCGACCTCGCATGTCGTAATCGACGCATCGGCTTCGTCGCAGTTCGTGTCGGCGTTGATGCTGGTGGCTGCGCGCTTCGAGAACGGCTGCACCATCGAGCACCGCGGCCCCGCGATTCCCTCCATGCCCCACCTCGACATGACCGTGGCAATGCTGCGCGAACGGGGCGTGATGGTGGAGGTTGACACCAGCGATCCCACCAACGCTGTGTGGTCCGTGCAGCCGGGGCAGATCTCCGATCTTGATTGCACCATCGAACCCGACCTCTCGAATGCGGCACCCTTCTTGGCGGCGGCTATGGTCACGGCTGGCACGGTCACCGTGCTCAACTGGCCCATTGCCACCACCCAGGCAGGCGATCAGCTGCGCGAACTCTTCGCCAGCATGGGTGGAGCAGTGTCACTCGAGCACGGTCGCCTCACGGTGACCGGGCCGCATGAACTGTTGGGATTGCAAGCCGATCTGCGTGACGTCGGCGAACTCACCCCGGTGATCGCCGCGCTGTGCGCACTGGCCACCACACCGTCGCGACTCTCGGGCATCGCGCACCTGCGCGGCCATGAAACCGACCGCCTCACGGCGCTGGCCAGCGAGTTGCAGCGCGTGGGCGCGCAGGCCCAGGAGACGGAAGACGGTCTGGTCATAGAACCCGCAGGCGCGCTGCATGGTGCCCGACTCGAGACCTACGACGACCACCGCATGGCCACCGCAGCGGCAGTACTGGGCCTGCGCATTCCCGGCATCAGGGTGGTGAACGTCGGCACCACGGCCAAGACCCTGCCCGATTTCGCGGGCATGTGGCAGGACCTGGTGGCGGGCCGCCAATGAGCCGCGACCGGCACGATCTCGACGAGGACGATGTGCGCATCCGCCCGGGCCGCACCAAGTCGCGACGGCGCACCAAGGACCGGCCCAGTTTCGGCGACTCCATCGAAGGTTTTGTGGTGGCCGTCGATCGCGGTCGCTTCACGCTCGATGTCGATGGAGTGAGCGTCTATGCCGTCAAGGCACGTGAACTCGGCCGCAAGGGCGTGATGGTGGGCGATCACGTTTCCGTGACGGGCGATGCCAGCGGCGCTGCAGACGCCATGGCCCGCATCGTCACCGTGAATGAACGCCACCATGTGCTGCGCCGCAGTGCCGACGACACCGATCCCGTGGAGCGTGCGATCGTCGCGAACGTGGACTGCGTCGCCGTGGTCACGGCACTCGCGGACCCGGCGCCCAGCACCGGCCTCATCGATCGCTGCCTGGTGGCGGCGTATGACGCCGACGCGGAGCCCTTGCTCATCCTCACCAAGCAGGATCTCGCGGACCCGGCTTCATTGCTGGAGCAGTACGAAGCCCTTGAAGTACCGGTCGAGGTGGTGGCCATGGGCGCCGACCTGACAGGGCTGCGTGCACGTCTGGCCCATCGCGTGACGGTGTTCGTCGGCCATTCCGGCGTCGGCAAGTCCACGCTCGTCAACGCGCTGGTGCCGGACGCCGATCGCGTCACCGGTGACGTCAACGACGTGACGGGGCGCGGACGGCACACCTCCACCTCCGCCATAGCTCTGCCGCTTCCCGGAGGTGGCTGGATCATCGATACGCCCGGCGTGCGCTCCTTCGGCCTTGCGCACGTGGATATCAAGCAATTGCTGGGCCACTTCCCAGACCTGGCCGGCGGCGCTGAGGAGTGCCCGCGTAGCTGCACCCACGACGAGGAGGAGTGCGGCCTTGACGATTTCGTGGCGTCCGGTGCGGCGGGTACTCGCGGCGCCGCAAGACTCGCCTCACTGCGACGACTGCTCCGATCCATGCGTTCCGAGGAGAGGACGAGCTGATGGAAACCCCTGGCATCACCGGGGAATTCGCCCATGAACTGGGTCTGGCCATGGCCATGGCTGATGCTGCCGACGCGCTCTCGATGCAGTACTACCGGCGTGAAGGCCTGCTGGTCACGACCAAGCCCGACGCCACACCCGTCACCGAGGCCGACCAGGCGGTGGAGCGTGCCATCCGCTCGACGCTGGCCGAGCAGAGGCCGGGCGACAACATCATCGGCGAGGAGTTCGGTGGCGAGACCGGCGCCGGACGTCGCTGGATCATCGATCCCATCGACGGCACCAAGAACTACATGCGCGGCGTGCCGGTGTGGGCCACGCTCATTTCGCTCGCTGTCGATGCCTCACTGGTGGTTGGCGTAGTGAGCGCACCGGCCATGGGCCGGCGTTGGTGGGCAGCAAAGGGCGCCGGTGCCTGGACGCGTGATGTGGACGGCAGCATCCGTCGCCTCCATGTGTCGTCGGTGGGCTCGCTCGCAGATGCTTCCTTCGCCTTCTCAGATGCCGTGGACTGGGACCGCCATTCGCAGACTGCCGGCGCACTGCAACGCGTGATCGACGCCACCTGGCGCCAGCGCGGTTACGGCGACTTCTGGTCGCACATGCTGGTGGCGGAGGGTGCCCTCGACATCAGCGCCGAGCCCACGCTCGCGCCATGGGATATGGGGGCGCTACTCCCTGTCATCACGGAAGCCGGAGGCCGCGTCTCTGGCTATCGCGGTGGGGATCCCATCGAGCAGCTCAGCCTGATCGCCAGCAATGGTCTCCTGCACGACCAGATGCTCGACCTCATCGCGCGCTGAGGCGCGGCTTCGTCAAGCTTTCACCTGGCGATTACACGGGCGCTGGCACGCGCGCCGATCGGTATGCGATGCTGCCGGCATGTGTCACAGTGATGAGAGCCGGCCTCCGGCACCACCCGCGCGCGGAGCAGTCATCGGTCACCACGAACGCACGCTCACCGCGAGTGATGGCAATTCCTTCGACGCCTATGAGGCCCACCCCGAGGCCGAATCCAGCAAGGGCTTCGTCATCCTCCCCGACGTCCGCGGCCTGCACACGTACTACAAGGACCTGGCCGTGCGCTTCGCCGAGGCAGGCTTCCACTCCATGGCCTTCGACTACTACGGCCGTAGCGCCGGGCGCGGTGATCGCAGCGAGGCCTTCGATTACGTGCCGCACTGGAAGGCCACCACACCGCAGGGTGTGGATGCCGATGTGCGTGCCTGCATTGACAAGTTGCGCGCCAATGGAGTGGAGCAGATCTTCACCGTCGGCTTCTGCTTCGGCGGCACCAACTCCTGGCGTCAAGCCGCCGTGCAGCCGGACGTGACCGGTTGCGTCGGCTTCTACGGCCGGCCCGACGGCATCCTGCCGCTGCAGGATCAGGTGCATGCTCCCCTGCTCATGCTGCTGGGTGGCGCCGATCCCTCCATCGATCCCGCCTCCTACGACGACATGCTGGTGAAATTGCACGCCCGCGGCATCGATGCCGAACGCCACGTGTACGAGGGTGCGCCGCATTCCTTCTTTGACCGTTCCTTCCAGGACCACCAAGCGGCCTGCGTCGACGCATGGTCGCGGATGCTGGCCTTCACCGATCGCGCGTCCGCATAGTTCTCAAGTGCTTCGGAGCCAAGAAGGCGTATCCGTGCCGCTTGAGCAACCGGGATACGCCTTCTTGCTTCCGAAGCACGCGGATCAGGGCACGAAACTGCCAGCAGGACTGGGGATTTGGCTGCTCCCCGACGCCGCCGGTAGACTCACCGCTACCGACGCGGGGTGGAGCAGCTCGGTAGCTCGCTGGGCTCATAACCCAGAGGTCGCAGGTTCAAATCCTGTCCCCGCTACCAATGTGAAGTCCCGGGATGCCCTATTGGGTGTCCCGGGACTTCTCTGTGTCGGTTCTGTTGGCGGCGGCTACGCAGCGCGTGGTACGCAGCACGAGTGCGCAAAACCTCGGCCTGATGATCGCCGACACAACACATGGTCAAGCCGCACGCCTCGTCACAACGCATATGCCGGATGTCCGAACGACTCGCAGGGTGGGGAATTTCAGTGAGCGCCATCAGCGTCACGCCGCCCTGTGTGGCTCGGCTGACGACCACACGCGGCAGGTTGTCCAGCAGCGGGGCCGCTCGCCCGCGAGCGTGAATCCGGTGCCCAACTGCTGGTGCCAGTAGAGTCAGATTGGGCGTGCTGGGAAGTCTGGTCAGCGTACGAGTTGGTATGCGCAGAAACGGATGCAGCATGAGTGTGCAGGATCGCGATCGCCGCTGGGTCGCGCGCCTGATCGCCGAAGAACGCCTGGCTGCGGCCGTCCTGTTGGTCGCGGGCGCGATAGGCATCATCGGGGCGCAAATGCTGGGCGCCACCGCCACTCACACGCTCCTCCACCCCCATATCGCCGGGCGCATTCTGGACTTGCCCTGGTTCGCAGCGGACGGACTGCTCGTCACCTTCTTCTTCGTCGCAGGCCTGGAACTCCGACACGAGTTCACCAAAGGATCACTCACCTCGGTACGAGCGGCCATGGTGCCGTCGGTGGCCGCGGCCTTCGGCATGCTGGTGCCGGCGCTGCTCTTTCTGATGCTTGCACCGGGTAGTGCACGCGCTGCATGGGGCGTCCCCATGGCCACCGACCTGCCCCTGGCCCTGGCACTCGTCGCGGTCGCAGGCCGTGGACTGCCGCTGCGCTTCCGGGCCTTCATCCTGAGCCTGGCCATTGTCGATGACGCCTTGTCGATACTGGTGATCGCCGTCGTCTTCGGCGGTCGGATCTCAATTCCTTGGCTGGCGCTCACAGCCCTGCTCGTAGTCGCCTACGCGAAGACACAGCAAAGGTCCAATGCCTTGGCTGCCGTCGTGGCCATCGCCGCCTGGCTGGCCATGCTGCACACCGGCATCCACGCCACGGTGCTGGGCGTTGCCCTGGGCCTCATCACCGGCCGCCAGACCGACACCTGGCGCAATCGCTGGCAGCCCTTTGCCGGCTTGGTTGCGGTGCCGCTCTTCGTCCTGACCTCACTGGCCTTGCCGCTTTCGACCAGCGACATCAACCCGCGCCTCATCACCGGCATCACGCTGGCTCGCATCATAGGCAAACCGCTGGGCATCATGGTTGGCGCCATGCTGGCCGTGCGCCTGTTCAAGCCCAATGACAGTTTGCCGGCACGCGCCTACGCGGTGGCGGGAAGCGTTGCCGGCCTTGGCTTCTCGGTACCCATGCTGTTTGCAGATCTGGGCCTGCAGAGCCCGCTGGTGGAGTCGGTGAAGATCGCCATCGTTGCCGCTCTCGTGGGTTGCGGCGCGGTGGCAGCTGTGGCGCTCACTTGCCTGCGCCGCACTGCACTGGCCCGTTGAACTCCCTAGTCGACGCAGTCGCTGGTCGACGTGCCGACTGCGCCTATGCAGTTACCCGCCGTCAGGGCAGTATGCGATCAGGGCATACGGGAGGACGCAGGTGGCGAGCATCGAGGACATCAAGCAGCGGCTCACCCTTCCCGTCGTGGTTGCCCCCATGCTCCTGGTGTCGGGTCCGGAGTTGGTGATTGCGTCGTGCCAAGCGGGCCTGGTCGGCAGTTTCCCCGCCTTCAACGCGCGCACCATCCCCGACCTCATGGCCTGGATGACCCGCATCCGCGAAGCCGTCGGCGATGCGCCCTGGGCCATGAATCTGGTGGTGCTGGAAGAGCACAATCCCCTGCTGCCACAGCAGATCGAGTTGCTCGACGAGTTCCGCCCGCCCATTGTCATCACCAGCCTGGGCCAACCGCATGCCGTGGTGCAGCATGTGCACGCCTATGGCGGGCTGGTGTTCCATGACGTCACCACCATGCGTCACGCGCAGAAGGCCATAGAGGCAGGTATCGACGGCCTCATCGCCGTCACTGCCGGCGCCGGTGGCCATTGCGGCAGCCTGCATCCATTCACCTTCGTGCGGCAGCTGCGAAGCATCTGGGACGGCACGCTGTTGCTCGCCGGTGCCATCAGCGACGGAGCGGGCATTGCCGCCGCACAGACGCTGGGCGCCGACTTCGCCTACATGGGCACGCGTTTCATCGCCACCCAGGAGTCGATGGCCGATCCGGAGTACAAGCAACTGCTCGTAACGCAGGATGCGTCCGACCTCATCGTCACCGATCGCATCTCGGGCCTCCAGGCCTCGTTCCTGCGTGCGTCGCTGACGCGCGCAGGGCTGGACCCTGATCAGCTGCCCGCGCTTCGGGCGCCGCGACAACCCGACCTGCCGGCAGGCGTGCGCCCCTGGCGTGACGCCTGGAGCGCCGGCCAGGGCATCGGCCTCATCCACGACATTCCCACGGTGGCCGATCTCGCAAGCCGCTTGCGTGCGCAATACCAAGGGGCGCTGGTCGCGAACTGACGCCTTCCCCGGGCCGTCTCGGGCCTCTGGCTGAGCAGCCTCTCAGTGCTCGGTGGCGCCTGCCTTCACGATGACACGTGCCGCCAGCGCATGGGCCGCGCTCACATTGGCGACGGGATCCCATCCGCGCTCCAGGTGATCGACGAGGAAGCCGGCCATGAAGGCATCACCTGCACCGGTGAGATCCCGTACCTCGCTGACGGGAGGCACGGGAATGGAGGCCACCAGCTCACCGGCACGGAAGACATGTGTGGGCTGGGCGCCGGAGCGCGCGAGCAGCACCGCGTCACCCAGCCGCGCCAGGTTGGCCCCGGGTTGCGCGCCATCCGCGAGACCCAGCAACAGGCTTTCGTCGCGGTTGGCCGACACGAAGTCGGGCCCGCACCTCTCCAACATCTCGAGAAAGGCCGGCACTCCGACGCTTTCGATGAGGCCGATGGAGGAGACGTCGATGGATATGCGGCCACCGTTGGTGCGTACCTGCTTGATGGCTGCCAGAACTGCCGTCGGGGTCGTACCACCGAAGAGCCCATAGGCCGGAACATGCAGCAGCTCGATGCCCTGCAACCACTCCGGATCCACGGCCTCCAACATGGCGGAGGCTCCGCGCGACGGGTACATGGTGCGCTCGCCATCCGGCTCCACGATGACGACGATGGTGCCGGTGCTGCCACGCGTCTGTGTCCGCACATCCACCTGCCCATCCCGCAGCGACGCACACAACGCAACGCCGGCGACGTCGTCACCGACGCAGCCGATGAAGCGCGTGGGATAGCGCGGACCGGCAAAGGCAGCCACATTCGCTGCCTGCCCCCCGCGCTGCACGCGTATGTCGGATGCCGTGTCCGTGGCGGAGCGGGTTTGCTCGCGCTGCCAGACCACGACGTCCTGTACGAGGTCGCCGATGACGCCGAGCATCAGCCCTGCGCACCCACAAGCGACTTGGCGATCTGCACGGCCAGGCGAATGTTGTTGAGGTACAAGGCCACATTGGCATCGAGGCTGCGGCCGTCGGTGGCACGACGGATGTAGTCGAGCAGGTAGGGTGTGGCCCTCTGGCCCGAGACGCCATCACGCTCGAGGTCGTGCCAGGCACGCTGGATGATGATGTCAAGCTCCTCGGAGTCCAGCGAATCGGCCGCGGGAATGGGGTTGGCGATGAGCAGGCCGCTGGCAGCTCCGAGACCGCGATGCCTGCGCAGCATCTGTGCGATCTGCTGGGGGCTGTCGAGGCGCGCGGATACCGCGTAACCGGAATCGGCCACGTAGAAACCGGGGTAGCGGTTGGTGCGGTAGCCGATCACGGGAACGCCGAGACTTTCAAAGCGTTCCAGGGTCTTGGCGATGTCGAGAATGGCCTTGGCGCCCGAGCTCACCAGCACGATGGAGGTGTTGGCCATGCCGGCGAGGTCGGCGGATTCGTCAAAGCTGGTCTCAGCACCGTGGTGCACACCGCCGAGGCCGCCGGTGGAGAAGACGTCGATGCCGGCGGCACGCGCCAGGAAGGCGGTGGCGGCGATGGTGGTGCCAGCGCTCACGCCGGTTACGGATGCATAGGCCAGCTCGCGCGTGGCAGCCTTGATGAGGCTGTCGTCGTTGGCCATCTCCTCGATCTGCGCTGCGCTCAGGCCCACCGTGGGGACGCCGCGAAACACACCGATGGTGGCCGGCAGCGCACCGGCAGCGCGGATCACCGCCTCGCCCTCCAGCGCCACCTCGAGGTTGCGGGGGCGTGGCAGGCCGTGGGTGAAGATGGTGGACTCCAGGGCCACGACGGGCTGCCCGGCGGCCAGCGCTTCGCGAACCTCGGTGCTGACGGAGAAGAAGTCGGTCATGAGCGGCCTTTCGAGACTGGGGTGCCAGGCCAAGACGATACGCGGCTGCTTCATGCCCAACAAGCACTGATCTTGCATCGCTACATAGACTGAAGCTATGGAGCTGACGCTGCGCCAGTTACGGGCCTTTCGAGCGGTGGCCGCGGAATCGCATTTCGGTCGTGCCGCCGTCGGTCTGGGCCTGGCGCAGCCGACACTGAGCAAGGAGATCAAGCTGCTGGAGCGCACGCTCGGCACGACCCTCTTCGAGCGCGGTCCGGGCGGGGCCCGGCTCACGGCGGCTGGGGGTGCGCTGCTGCCCATCGCCGAGACCATGCTGGCCGACGCAGCGCGTCTCATGAGTGAGGCGCAGCAGCTGCGCTCCTCCGGTACGCGTGCCCTGCGCGTCGCCGCGACGCCCAGCGTGGTGAACCGGCTGCTGCCCGCGGTACTGCGCACGCTGGAAACCCAGCGGCCGGAGATCGAGATCCATGTGGTCGAAGTGGACACTGGTGGCGTGCCTGAAGCGGTGCGAGCCGGCCGCGCCGACCTGGGCATCGGACATCACGTCACCGCCACGCCTGGCTGCGGCCGGCGCACACTCGCGCATGACGAACTGCAGGTGGTGGTGCATGCGTCGCTGGCGGGTCAGGGGCGCAGCATCGATCTCAAGCGCTTTGCGCGACTGCCCCTGCTCATGTGGCCACGGGAACAGAATCCCGAGTACCACGACGCCTTGCTCAAACTGTGTCAGGAGCGCGGTCTCGATCCGCTCATCCTCACTGGCAGCACTCGGATTTCCGGCGCACGGTCCTATCTGCTGCGCGAGGGCAGGGCCTTTGCCATCGTGCCGCGGGACTATGCCGTCACGGAGCCGGCGCCACTCGTATCACGACCACTGACGCAGCCCGCGACCGTGCCCTTGCAAGCGCTGTGGCGGCCGCCCCTGACCGCGCCCGTGAGCGCACTGCTGCGCGCGGCCCGTGAGGCCATCGACGAGTAGGTCAGAGCGCTTGCCCCGGACGCAGCGAGAGCACGGCGTGCATGAGGTCGAGCCGCGGCATGTCCACAGCGGATTTCCGAGCCAGACGGATGATGCCACCCGTCTGCGCATCAAGCTCAGATGCTTTGCCATCCATGATGTCGCGCTGCATCGAGGTGGTGGCGTCCTCGGGCATGGCGTCGACGAACTGCAGTAGCCACCGATGGCACCGGCACCGGCACCGATGATGGCAATTCTCACGCGTCAAACGTACCGCGCGTGTTGCAGCCACCGATGGCATGCCTCACTTCTTGGTGCTGAGCCCGAGCAATCGGTAGAGCGGGCAGAAGCCGACCGCGGCAGTGACCAGCAGCACGACGGCGACGACGAGCAGCACAATGCCCAGTGCGCTGGACGCGCCCACGGAGAAGGCGACGATCAGGGCCACCAGGCCCAGGACCACGCGAATGATGCGATCAAGATTGCTTTCGTTCTTCACCATGATGGGTGTTCCAATCCTCGGAGTTGTATACCCCTACGGGTATAGAACTCCGCTCCGTCCGCAACTGCAAGGCGCCACGCGTCAGTCGGCGTCGCGGAAGGGCGGCGCCGGCGTGAGTTCCTCACCGAGTGCTGCGCTCTCGGGCAAGGAGGCTTGAATACGCGCGAACTCGTCGTCGTTCAGCTCGAAGCTCGCCGCACTGGCACTGCTGTTTGCCGAGGCGAGGCTGGAAGTGCCGGGAATGGGAATGACCACCGGCGCCAGCCGCAGGTGCCAACCCAGCGTGACCACATAGGGCGAGACCCCACGCTCCTCGGCAATGCGGGCGATGACCGGGAAGCGCTCGGGCAGTTGCTTGAAGTTGCTGCCGCCACCCAACGGCGACCAGGGCAGGAAGGCGATGCCGTGTTGCGCGCACAGGTCAAGCACGTCCGCCCATTGCCGGTAACCGGGCGAGAACTCGTTCTGCACCGACACCACACCGCCGTCGAGCGGCGAGCCGGCCATGCGAATGGCTCGACGCAACATGTCGGCACTGACGTTGGAGAGACCGATGCGACGCACGATGCCCTGCTCGCGCAGTGCCATCACGTGTTCGAACTGCTCCTCGAAGGACATCGAGGGATCCATGCGATGGTGCTGCCAGAGATCGATGTGCTGCACGCCCAATCGACAGGCCGAGGCCTCGACTGCACGCAGCAGATAATCCAGCCCACCGTTGCGTCCCCAGCGTTCGCCGGGGCGCCGCGTGATACCGCCCTTGGTGGCGACGACGACGCGGGCCCTGGCCTCGGCCGAGCCGTTCCAGGTGCGCAGGGCCTCGGCCACCAGGCGTTCGTTGTGGCCCATGGCATTCCATGTGGGCGCGTAGATGTCGGCCGTATCGAGGAAGTTGATGCCTGCGTCCAGCCCCTGCTGGATGGCGGCAATGCCCTGCTCATGGCGGGCCGGGTCGGAGGTGAAGGAGGCGGGCATGCAGCCCAGGCCGATGCGGGAGACCTCGAGATCGGCGATGCGACGAGTTGGGAGTTCTGGAATCACGGACATGTGCCACAGCGTAGGCGGAGCCGCGCAATCTGCTGCGCGCTGTGGATCTGGTGGCTTGCTACGGGGAGCGCCTGCTTCCGCTCTACCGCTTCGACACGGCCAGCGGGCGGTGGCGTCATCAGGGCGGCCTGATCGAGCCGCCACTGCGACTGGCTGATGTGCACTACGACGCGGATGGACGCATGGTCTATCCCACGCACCACGACCGTTCCGACGAAACCGAACTCGACCACTACCTGCAGTCCGCCCGACAGTTGCTGCAGTCCTTGCCCAGGCCCCAACTCCCCGAGCACGTCGCGGGCCTGTCCGCGGATTTCGAGCACCTGCGCTGGTTCGGGTTGAGCACCGAATCCGTGCAGCGCTGAGGGCAGGTTGCGCAGCCCGCTCCCGGCCCGGCGTCTGCGCTACTCTGCCAAGGAGTCCGAGGGGGACACATGGCATTGCAGGCACTCGTCACCGGCGCCACCGGCTACGTCGGTGGCCGATTGGTCACACGCTTGCTGGAAGAGGGCTTCCGGGTGCGGGTCATGGCCCGCGATCCCGAGCGTCTGCGCGACTACCCCTGGATCCACGAGGTGGAAGCCGTGCGCGGCGATGCCGAGGATCCCGTATCACTGGAAGCGGCCCTGCACGGCATCGATGTCGCGTATTACATGCTGCATTCGCTCTCCGAGCACCACGGTTTCGAGACCATCGAAGCGCGCATGGCCAGCAACTTCGGTCAGGCCGCCAAGACGCAGCAGGTGAAGCGCATCGTCTATCTCGGCGGCATCACGCCCCCCAACACGCAGCTCAGCACCCATCTGGAGTCCCGTCGCAACACCGGTGCCCTACTGCGCGCATCGGGAGTGCCCACCACGGAGTTGCGTGCCGCCGTCATCATCGGCTCGGGCAGCGCATCCTTCGAGATGCTGCGTTACCTCACCGAACGCCTGCCCTTCATGATCACTCCGCGCTGGCTCAACAACCGCGTGCAGCCCATCGCCATCCGCGATGCCCTGCACTATCTGGTGAAGGCCGGGGAGGAAGCCGGCAACGAGAGCCACATCGGTGATATCGGTGGCCCCGACGTCATGCTCTACAGCGAGATGATGAAGCGTTATGCCAAGGTGGCTGGTCTACGTCCACGCACCATCGTCACCGTGCCCGTGCTCACGCCCAGGCTTTCCTCGCACTGGGTTTCCCTGGTGACCCCGGTACCGCGCCGGCTCGCACTGCCGCTCGTCGATTCTCTGGTCAACGAGGTGGTGGTGAACCCGGAACTCGATGCGCGCAACTTCCTGGCGGCGCCGGAGGACGGCCTGCTGGATTTCGCCACGGCCGTGGAATACGCACTGGACCGGGTGCGCAATCAGGACGTACTGACACGGTGGTCATCCGCATCGGTGCCGGGCGCACCGAGTGCACCGCTCCCGACCGACCCCGATTGGTCCGGAGGGACGCTCTACGTCGATCTGCGTGAGCGCAGCACGTCCGCCTCACCTGAGGCCTTGTGGCGGATCATCGAGGGTATCGGCGGCAGCAACGGCTACTACTCGGCCCTCTTCCTGTGGGAGATCCGCGGCCTGCTCGATCGCCTGGCGGGCGGTGTCGGACTGCGGCGTGGCCGCCGCGATCCCGACCACCTCTACGTGGGTGAGACGGTGGACTTCTGGCGCGTTGAGCGCTGCGATCGCGGGCAGTTGCTGCGCCTGCGGGCGGAGATGCGCATGCCCGGCCTGGCCTGGCTCGAGCTCATCGTGGACCACGATGATGCCGGCAACACCGTGTATCGGCAGCGTGCCACCTACCGCCCGACGGGCCTGCTCGGTCACGCCTACTGGTGGTCGGTGGTCCCCTTCCATGCCTTCGTCTTCGGGTCCATGGTGCGCCGCATCCCGGCAGCGGCGGAGCGCCTCGGCGGCTGACGAACTTCTCTCAACGACCTCCGAACAGTGCTGTGCCCCCGATTGCAGCAAGCGGCCGGGGCGCAGCAATCTGCGAGCACGCCTAGGGCACGATCACCGCACGACCCCGTACCTTGCCCGCGTGCAGATCCGCGTAGGCCTTGGCAGCGTCATCCAGTGAGTAGCGCGTGGCCTCGGAGTGCACCAGGCCGCGTCCTGCCAGGTTGAGGATCTCGATGAGCTCCGGCCGTGATCCCCAGTAGGTCCCGGACCGGGAGTCGGCTTCGGCACCTCGACGAGTTGCGGATCGCTCTTCCACTTCATGATGCGTAGCGCACGCATTTGCTCCATCCTTCCGGTGACGCAACCCTGCGCCACCCCTTCGCAGTGTTCGCGCAGGGCGGGTTGGCGAGAAGGGAACAACGACTCCCGCAGCCCTGCCCAACCATCCACGCTGTCGCAGCAGGAAGGCGTATCCGCACTGCCTGAGCAGCATGGATACGCCTTCTGGAGGTTGCAGCAGTGAACGGTGCTCAGTTGGTGCTGGCGGCGAGCACGCCGGCGAAGATCTGCCAGGCCAGCGCGCTCTTGGCCACGAAGCTGAGGGTGATGTACGTGCGCTCCCCCACCAGGTAGTCGCGCCAACGGCCCACCTGCTTGTACTGCAGCCACTGCACCAAGGCGAAGCAGTTGAAGAACAGGAACAGCGAGATGACGATGCCGTAGACGAAGCCCGGGGCATGGTTGCTGGCGCCGGGGGCGATGAGCAGCCAGAACATGGCGATCCACGGGAAGGCACCGGCGATGCAGCCGAACCAGAACGGCAGCATGCCGCCTGAGCCCGGCTTCTCGTACTTCTCCTGCAGCCAGCCGAACAGGATCATGGACACATTGCAGCCGATGATGCCGAGCAGGGCCACCAGGTTCCACACCGCGTTCACCATGGAGATGAGCACGATCATGAGGGTTGAGGAGATGGCATATTCAACCCAGCGCGCGAGGTTCTGCTGTCGGGCCAGACCCGCGCCATATCGCGCGAAACCCGGGCCTACGATCCAGAAGTGCGCCGCGGCGCTGAGCAGCGAGAAGAGAGCAACGCCGTAGCCCATGCGAATGTCGAAGACATGCACCTGCTCGAAGCTGGCTCCCGGTGTCGGAGCACCGGTAAGGTAGTTGACGAAGACGGGCAGGGCGAAGCTGTTGGACAGGGCCAGGATGGCGATGGCCTGCAGCAGATGGAAGATGCCGGCGATGAGGTTGTAGCGACGCAGGCTGGCAAGTCTTGCAGCGGGAATGCTGGCGGTGCTGGTAGTCAAGAGGTCCTCCGCTATCCGGTGGCGAGCCACAGCCCGGCAGGTGCACCGATCGGACACCCGCCACAACGCAGGCTGCCACAGATCCCTGCGCCCTTATCGGCAGCCATGCGCGCGTGTCGTGACGATCTGCTTCCGGCTGCACGCTGCGCTGGCCCGGTTACGCTCTGTGCTGGGTTCCAATGAAGCACCGGGAGCAGTCATGGGCTACGCAGTCGACTTCCTGAACGTGTCCACGGTGGGCCTGGAGTCTTCGCCAATGGCCGCGGCACTGGCCGGGCTGCGCGCCAATGAGGCCCGCTACTTCAAGAACAAGTACGACCACACCTTCACCACCGAGCCGGCATCGTCAGCCAAGGCCAGGAAGCTCATCAGCTACGTGGCCAAAATCCTCAAGCAGGAACGTGACATCGTCATCGAGTCCCGGCCGCTGGAGGCCACAGAATGCAAGGTTGACGGCATCCGTTGGACTTACGTGTTCTATGAGAGCGGCCTGTCGATCAACGTGTTGTACACACTCGAGGACAAGGGCAAGCGGGCGGTCGGCTTCAAGCTCTCCGATGGCATGGACGTCCCTGCGGAGTTGGCGGAGAAGTTCAAGTTCGCCCGCCAGAAGTCAAAACTGGCTGGCACCATCCGTGGTTCCTTCTTCGTCATCAAGGGCGAGTACTGAAGGCCCTTGAGCAGCATGGCAAACGGAGCTACAGCGCCGGCTGGCTACCCGGGGCCTCGAATTCGGTACCCGTCAGGTGCAAGTGCATCGCCCGCGTGATGGCACGCAGATCGGCCAGTTCCTCCGAATGCGACTGGCGGGCGTTCTTGGCCAGTTCGAATTCAGCAAGTGAGGCCTGATGCGTCTCGTTGATCTTCTGCTCGGTGAGCTTCCCCTGCATGGTCTGCCCCACCATGATGATGGGCAGCAGTACCAACTGCAGGAAGGTCTGCGCCACCCAGGCCACGATCACGAGCGCATTGCGTGAGGCGATGGCCGCCGGCAGGCTGATCAGCGCAAGCGCGGCGAACAGATACCCCGCCCACATGGTGCCGACCGCACCCGTGATCTTCTCAGCCAGCCATGTATTGAATTTCACCATGTGATTCCGCCCTCATTCCACACCTACGAGACACCATTGTCACGGTCGTCAGCATGCTGGCGGCTCATCTTCATCGCGCGTCGCGGTACGGAATCGCAGCACGCCAGCACCCACACACGCTACTTGGCTACTGCAGAGAGCTCCGAGGTGACCAACCTGGCAGTGACGATATAGCGCTGCGGCGAGGGCCCGTAGTGGACGAAGGGATAGCAGGTGATCATGGTCAGCACCGCTGTCTTGGTGGGCGCAAGCACGGAGACGGCGGTGGGCTTCACAATGCGCGTGCCGGTGACCCGGTAGGTGAAGCGACCGTCATCGGTGCGCACGACGACGCGATCACCTATTGCCAGACGACCGAGCTTGTCGAACACCGTCTCGCGATGGCCGGCCAGCACTGTGTTGCTGGTGGCGCCAGGCATGGCTGTCCCCACCACGTGACCTACGCCCAGTCGCAGATCGGACATGCGCGTGCCCTGCACGATGGCCCACCGTTGGTTGAGGCTGGGCAGCCAGATGGCTCCGAAGGCCCTCCCCATGTGAGGTCGCGCCAGCAATGTCGCAGCATCAGACACGGAGGCGGGTGGCAGCCCTGATGGTGCGCGAAGCGCCGACAAGGGGGCCAGTGGCGGCAATGCGACACTGCTGACGCTGGCCTCCGCCTGTCGGATCTGCATTGTGGCCACGGTGAAGGTGACGGCGCCCGTGATGAGCAGGGCCGCCCCCGCCACCGTGAGCGCACGCGCCCGGATGGCGGTCATCGCATCAACGGATACGACGACGGACCAGCAGTGTCACTCCACCAAGCAGCAGCAAGAGCAGGGCTACGGCCTGGATGTTGTACCAGGGCTCGGAGGTGTCAGGCAGCTGAGCGGTGGCGACTGGCGTGGGTGTCGGTGTCGGCGTCGGAGTCACCGTGGGTGTCGGAGTCACCGTGGGTGTCGGAGTCACCGTGGGTGTCGGAGTGGAGGTGGGCGTGACGGTTGCTGTCGGTGTCGGCGTCGGGGTGACCACAGCTGCGCAGGCACTGTTCGTGATGACGTTGGAATCCAGCGTCACCGCTCCCGAGCGCGCCAACAGGGAACCGTTGACGGTTGCACCGGTGGTGGCAGTGATCGAGGCCTGGGCCAGGATGTGGCCCGCGAAGTCAGATGTGGTGCCCAGCGTGGCAGAGGTGCCAACCTGCCAGAACACGTTGCAGGACTGCGCACCATTGGCGAGCGCGACGTGACTGCCCGATGCGGTGATGAGGGTGGATCCCGCCTTGAAGATGAAGACCGCACTGGGATCACCGAGTGCGTCAAGCGTGACCGTGCCGGTGATGGCCAGTGTCGAAGCGTAGGAGTGGACACCGGGCGTCAACGTGAGTCCGCCGATATCAGCAGGAATCAGCACAGCAGTGGTGGCGGGACGCGCCGCTGCATCGGTGAACGCTGCACTGAGGGCAACTTGACCGGCCGCCGAGACCGCGTCAGCGGCGTGGAGGGTTCCGGCGATGCCGGGCGGGAATCCAGTGATGGCGGTACCGGGCGAGAGGCCGACGTCACCACCGGCAGTACCAGCGATGGTGGAGGAACCGGTGTTGGTGATGGTGCTTCCCGCGAGCACGGCGAAACTCTTGGCCGATCCAAGGTCGACAGTGGCGGTTGCTGCAGATGCGACTGTTGGGACGATCAGCAGGCCGGCGACCGCGATCACTCCGGCTAGCGACAATCCGCGCGCAATGTTCATGCGCTTCATGGGGTGCTTCTTTCTAAGCGTGCATTGGCGAGTGGGCCGTCATTCATTGGCGGAGCCAAGTTGGCCACTTCATGCTGGACTCGTGCGCGTGTCACGCATCCGCGTCCATTGCCACCGTACGCCCAATCACTGCCTGGAAGCAGAAAATCCCTTGATTCACAAGCACTTCACCGGTTTGAACAGGCATGAGGGCCGCAGCTGTCGCGCAGCCGCGGCCCTCATGCCGACGTCCGTAGGGGGTGACGCAGACGCGTCTCTAACCGCCCGTCAATTTGTCCTTCGCTTTGTCTATGGTGCTCTTCGCGGCATCGGCAGCGTCCTGCACGACGTGCTTGGCCCTGCCCGATGCCTCGTCGGCCTTGCCTGCCGCTCTCATCTTGCGATCGCCTGTGAGTGCGCCGACCGCTTGCTTGATGCGACCTTTGAATTCTTCGATATTGGGGCCCATAGCAGGCCTCCTTCAGTTGTCAGTGGTGCTGGGATGCGACGTCAGTGGAAGATGCTGACCCCGCCGGGACCGATGAGCAGGCCCACAATGATGAGAACGACACCGGAGAGCATTTTCCCTCTGATGATGTCCCGGACACCGGCGACGAAACAGAAGATCGCGATGATGAGCAATAGCAGCGTCATGAGTACACCTCTCTTGCACGGTAGCACCGCACGGCCACGGAATACGGGGCCACAGGGAATCCCCAGATTGCGACTGTCAATACTGGGGATTCCCTGTCGATCTTGAAGCAGTCACCTCGTCCTCCCGTTCGCGCCTACGGCACGACGACGACCTTGATGGCCTCGCCGCTGAGCACAAGCTCAATGGCACGCTGCACATCGGAGAGCGGCACCTTGTGCGTCAGTAGATCAGCCACTGGCACCCGTCCGGAGGCCATGAGTTCGAGGGCGCGACGATTGTGCTCGGGTGAGGATCCATTGGCGCCGGCGAGGATGAGTTCCTTGTAGTGCACCAGGTTCGAGTCGACGCTGATAATCGGCTTGTCCTTGGGCAGGCCGCCGAAGAAGCTCACGCGACCACCGGGCTTCACCATGCGAATGGCCTGCTCCTGCGCCGCACCGGAAGGCGCTGCGGTGATGATGACGCTCGGTCCGGCACCATCGGTCAGGCGGGCGATTTCCGCTTCGATGTCGACCGCTGACATGTCGATCGCGGCGTCGGGTTTCACGGCATGCGCGGAGAGTTGGAGCCGCCCAGCATTGATGTCAGCAAGGAACACCTTGCTGGCGCCCAGGGCGCGGGCGAGGCGCACGTGCATGCAACCGATGGGACCAGCACCCATGACGAGCACGACATCGCCGTCGCTGACGCGCACCAACTCCTGTGCGTTCAGCGCACATGCCAGCGGTTCGGCCGCGGCGGCCTCCTCGAAGGAGAGGCCAGCCGGGATGCGATTCACGCCGTTCACACGCACCACTTGGTTGGGGATGATCATGTATTCGGCGAAGCCACCGGGAAACTGATAGCCCATGGAGAGTTGATTGATGCAGATCTGCATCTTGCCCGCCTTGCAGGCCCAGCATTGGCCGCAGGGAATCGCTGCGATCACCTGGACGCGATCGCCGGTGGTGAAGCCTTCGACACCGGCACCGATCCCCACGATCTCGCCGGCGATTTCATGGCCGATGATCATCGGCGGCTTCAGGCGTGGATGTCCATGATTGAAGATCTTGGCGTCGGTGCCGCAAGTGGCACACGCCTTGACGCGGATCAGGAGTTCACCCGCCTTGGGCGTCGGGGTCTCGACCTCGATCACCTGGAGGTCCTGCGGACCGCTGTAAAGCGCTGCCTTCATCATTCACCAAATGCTTTCGTGAGTACTTGTGCAATCTCTTCCACGTCCGTTGACGTGAAGAGGATGGCTCGCAGGTCATCATCAAGAAGTGCTTGTGCGAGCGAGCCCAGCACTTCCACGTGTTCATCCCCGGCGGAAGCGATGCCGACTGCGATCTCCACGGGTTCGCCGGCCCAGTCGACAGCCTCCGCGAAGCGCAGCACCGTGAGTTGGGCGCGCTTCACGTACTGGCGCGACCGGTCGGTGCCGTGGGGTATGGCCAGGCGCTCCCCCACGTACGACGACATCAGGAGTTCGCGTTCCCACATGGCGTCGATGTACTCGGGGGCGATGGCCCCAAGTGCAAGCAGCGCCTCACCGCACAGGCGCACGGCCTCCTCCCTTGAGGAGGCCGTGACGCCGAGGTGGATCGCGGTGCCGGACAGCACCTGGTCAGTCATCGGACAGGTCCCGACCGTCCACTACCGCGGCCACAACCAACTGGATCTTGGGATCGCCGAGGAACATGTCGAAGGCGACGACAACGGTGTCCGGCACGGCCTGCTTCGCGCGCGCAGCCAACCCCCGATGGCAGAGCACGACGTCAGCCTTCGCGTCAGCCAGCCGGTTCACGGGAGCATGCGTCACTTCCACGTCATGCTTCTTGAGTTGTTTCGCGAGCATCTTCTCGACCATCACGCTCGAGCCCATGCCGGCTTCGCAGGCCACGACCACTCGCTTGATGTCCTTGCCGGATACCGTTGCCATCTCGCACTCAGCCCTTCATTGCCTTCGACTTGGCGCGGGCTTCCTCGAGATCCTCGATGTCCTCGTCATGCTTCTGCGTCTTGAGCAGGAAGGCGTTGACGAAGAATGAGACCGCTGCAGAGACCGCGATGGCAAGCAGCACCTTGAGTTCGTCGCCCTTGGGCGTGACCGCCATGTAGGCGAAGACCGAACCGGGTGACGGGGTCGCGACCAGGCCATTGCCCAGCGCGATGTTCATGAAGACGCCGGCCATGCCGCCGAGGATGACGCCGATTAGCGTGCGCGGCTTCATGAGGACATAGGGGAAGTAGACCTCATGGATGCCACCGAAGAACTGGATGATGGCAGCACCTGGGACCGAGCCGCGCAGCAGCTTGGGACCAGCCACCCAGAACGCGAGCAGCAGGCCCAGACCGGGACCGGGGTTGGTCTCCAGCATGAACAGGATCGACTTGCCGGCCGTCTTGGCCTGGATGACACCAAGTGGTGCCAGCACGCCGTGGTTGATGGCGTTGTTGAGGAACAGCACCTTCGCAGGCTCGATGACGATCTGTGCGAGTGGCAGCAGGTTGTCATTCACGAGGGTCTGGACGAAGTTGCCGAGCACCGTCGACAGGCTCTTCACCGCAGGGCCGATGCCGAGGAAGCCGAGGATGGCCATGACGGTGCCGCTGATGCCGAGCGAGAAGTTGCTGATGAGCATCTCGAAGCCCACTGGGGTCTTGGGATCGAGGAACTCGTCGATCTTCTTGATGACCCAAGCGGCCGCCGGGCCCATGATCATGGCGCCGAGGAACATCGGGATGTCAGTGCCGGCGATGACGCCCATGGCTGCAACCGCACCCATGACGCCTCCGCGGTGGCCGTGCACGAGCTTGCCGCCGGAGTACGCGATCAGGAGTGGCAGCAGGTAGATGATCATGGGGCCGACCATCTTGGCGAAGTCCGCGTTGGGGATCCATCCGGTCGGGATGAAGAGAGCCGTGATGAGGCCCCACGCGATGAACGCACCGATGTTTGGGATGACCATGCCGGCTAGGTTGCCGCCGACTTTCTGGACGGTGGAGCGCCAGCCGGAGTGGCCCTCGCCTCCCGTTGGGATAAAGTTACTCATATGTACTTTGGGCCTTCCTAGGTTGAGAGTGCCTCCGACCGTTGGGGGAGTCAAGAACAAGGTGCAGGCCTGCCCTTGACCCCCCCAACGGGGCTTTCCTCGAGCGGCTACTCGGGGAAACCTGTTGATCGTTCACGCCAGCACGACCTCGACGCCGGCGGTGACCAGCGCCTCGACGGCGACATGCGGTGCATCGATATCGGTGATCAGCCGATCGATGTCCTTCGGCATCGCGAAGGCGGCTGGGAACACGCGCCCGAACTTGCCGCTGTCGGCGAGCACCACCGTCTCACGCGCGTTGGCGATGAACGCCTGCTTCACGGCGGCCTCTTCAGGGTCGCTGGTGGTGAAGCCCAACTTGGCGTCAACACCGTTGGTACCGAGGAACACCATGTCCGCACGGAATCCGGCGATATCGGCCACCGTGCGCGAGCCCAAGGCGCTGAGCGTCGTCGCCCGCAGACGGCCACTCAGCAGGTGTACCGGTGTTCCCGAATCGGCCACCTGGTTGCCGAGGGGGATGCTGTTGGTGACGACGAGCAGCAGGGGCTTGTCGCGGAGGTACTCGGCGAGCAACTGGGTGGTGGTCCCACCGTCGACGAAGATGGCGCCGGCCTCGGGCACCTGCTGGGCCGCCAACGCGGCAATGCGCAACTTGCCCTCGGCGTGGCTGGCCTGACGCTCGGACCAGTTGGACTCGTGCTGCATGCGACCGAGCGCGATGGCACCGCCGTGCACGCGACGGATGAGGCCACGCCGCTGCAGGGTGTCCAGGTCGCGACGTACCGTCTCGATGGCGACGTTGAGGCGGGATGCGGCATCCACGGCGTCAATTCGGCCCTCATGCTGGGACCACTGGAGGAGCTGGATCCGGCGTTCTTCGGCCAGCACGCTGGTGCCCCTTTCTGCCTGTTTCCATCTGTATTGGGAAAAAAGTAGGTCAAGAAGCGACATGTAACAACAGAAACGGGCAAGAAACTGGACTCGTGACGTGATTGGTATGTGTGTGGCACAACCAGTGCGCTCGGCTTGTGTGGCCTACCGCTGGGCGCGGCACCGTCAGGCAGGCGGGCCAGCGGCAATTGGGCTAGAAGCGGCTGTAGCCGAGGTCCAGACCCAGCATTTCGGCGATTACGTCAGCCTCCATACAGCAGGCCTAGCAGAGGTCGTCGAAGGGATGCACTCCCGTGAGCTCTTCGCTCAACTCCCACAGCCGCATGGCATCCAGCGCATTGCGGGCACGCCTGCTGCGGCTCACGGCACGCGGGTACCCGCGGGACATCCCACTGGGGCCCGCGAAGGTATCGCCCGGCAGGTTGGCGGTCGCTGCGAACAGTGTGGGCAACGCGCCCATAGCGGCGCTTTGCGCCAACAGGCGATTGCCCAGCTGGTTGCCCCAGAGGCCCAATCGACTGCCCCGCATCTCCGGAGCCACCGTCTGCAGGTTGGTGGCGGCAAAACCCGGATGGGCAGCCATGGCCAGCACCGTCGAATGGCTGCGCGCCAGGCGACGCTGCAATTCAGAGGTGAAGAGCAGATTGGAGAGCTTGCTGCGGCCGTAGGCCATCCAGGCGTTGTACTTGCGCCGACCCATGGGATCGTCGAAATCCATGACGCCCACCCAGTGCATCATGCTCGACACGGTGACGACGCGGGCATCCGGTGTGAGCGCCTTGAGCAGCATGCCGGTGAGAGCGAAGTGGCCCAAGTGATTGGTACCGAACTGCATCTCGAAACCGTCCGCGGTCTCGCGCCGCGGAATGGCCATCACCCCTGCGTTGTTGATGAGCAGGTGCAGGCCGTCAGGGTGTTGCTGAAGCCAGCGGTCCGCGAAACCGCGGATCGACTGCAGGCTGGCGAGGTCCAGCTCTTCGACGCGCACCTCGCCTGAAGGCGCAGTGGCACGGATGCGCGCCGCCGCCGCTTCACCCTTGTCAGGCGATCGCACCGCCATGGTCACTGCGGCTCCATGCTGCGCCAGCGCGCGTGCCGTCTCCCAACCCAACCCGGAGTTGGCGCCGGTCACGATGACATGGCGACCAGGAAGTGCGGGCAGGTTCGCTTCGCTCCAGGACATGCACAGCTCCTCTCAGGGCTCTGGCCGCGTCAGATCTCGTTGTTGCGAATGACATCCCGGTACCAGAGTGCCGAGTCTTTGAGCGTGCGCTTCTGCGTCTCGTAGTCGACATGGATGATGCCGAAGCGCTTGTCGTATCCCACCGCCCATTCGAAGTTGTCCATCAAGGACCACTCGTAGTAGCCACCTACGTTCGCGCCACGTTGCATGGCATCGCCGACGGAACTGATATGGGACCGCAGGTATTCAATGCGACGAAGGTCGTGCACCTGCCCATCGTCGCTCACTCCATCGTCGTAGGCCACGCCGTTCTCGGTGATGAACATCTGCGGCACCAGGCCCGGGTACTCACGTGTCCAGCGCACCAGCAGATCACCGATGCCCTGCGGCGTGATGGGCCAGCCCATGTCAGTGGTGGGACCCACCGGCGCACCTTCCGCAGCTGCACCCATGAGACTGTCGATGACGGTGTTGCGCGTGGGGTGATCGACAGGAACCTGATGGCCGATGCGGAAGTTGTGATAGAAGTTGATGCCCAGCCACTCCATGGGTTGTACGTCGAGATCGCCGGGATGGACCACGGAGGTGAGCCGATCGCCGTAGATCTCATAGGCCAGTTCCGGATATTCGCCAGTCAGCAGGGCCTGCATCCAGAAGGTGTTCTGGTTCATATCCTGCACCGCGGCCACACGCATCTGGAAGGGATCGCTGATGTCATCAACAGCCGGGTGTGCCTGATTAAGCACCGGGCCGACCAGCGCCTGCGGTACCACCTCGTGCAAGGCCCGGGCCGCGCGGTTGTGCGCTGCCACCGTGTGATGAGCAGCGGCAATCGCCTGCGCGGTGTCCGCGATACCGGGTGCATGGACGCCCGTTCCGTAGCCCAGCCAGGACACCACCCACGGCTCATTGATAGGAGACCAGCGTTTGACGCGGTCACCGAAGTGCTCACCCAGCGCACGGGCGTAGCCCTCGAAGGCATCAAGCATGGAACGTGAGGCCCACCCGCCGTGATCCTGCAGGGGCTGCGGGAGATCCCAGTGATACACCGTGGCGACGGGTTCGATGCCAGCCTCCAGCAGGCCCTCGATGAGCCCGTCGTAGAAGGCGAATCCGCGGGGCTCCCGGGCGCCCGTGCCTGCGGGAATGAGCCGGGGCCAGGCGAAACTGAAGCGGTAGGCCTTGACCCCCAACTGCTTGAGCAGTTCCAGATCCTCGGGCCAGCGGTGGTAGTGGTCGCAGGCCACATCACCGGTGTGGCCGTGTAGCACCCTGCCCGGGGTGTGACTGAAGGTGTCCCAGATGGAAGGGCCACGACCGTCCTCGTGCACTGCGCCTTCGATCTGATAGCTCGAGGTCGCGACTCCCCATAGGAATCCCTCTGGGAACTTCATTCCTGTACCGCCCTTTCCGGACGTTGACGCCTGGCAGCGGCTCAGAAGGGATTATCGTCCAGATCGACAGCCTCTGGGTGCCGGGGGTGGCGCAGGTTGGGACTGGCGCCACGATGCTCGACGAGATTGGCAGCGACTCCAGTGCCAGGGAGTATCGGGGTCGGCTCAGTGCAACTGCATGAGGTCCAGTAGGTCCTCGAAGCGGCCGACCACATAGGCGCTGTCCCCGGCACGGAAGACGGCGTCACGTTGCAGCGGGTATTCGAAGCTGCCGTCGCTGCGATCGATGGCCACAAAGCGCGTGGATTCGCTGAGATGGTTGATGGCGCGGTCATGCAGTCGATCATCACGGCGTACCGAGATGCGCGCGGCCAGGAATGGGGCGTGGTCGACGTAGAAGGTGCCGATCACATCAAGGCCCACCGCCGCACCGACGAACCAGGGCGCGGACAGTTCCGCAACGGAACGAGTGGTGCCTATCTCCAGGCTGCTGTCGATGACGCGTGCCAGATTGCGCCCGAACACGCGAAGCGCAACCGGTACCTTGCGCTCCCCCACCACTGCCTTCACGGCCAGGCCGGTCTCGATGTTCAGCAGGTCGTCGTTGCTCAGCACTGCCACGCCGGCAGCTCGATGGACACCGGCTTCCCGATGCGTCTCGGGAAGCGTGGGATCGCCGATGAGCACGGGAATGCGAGCGGCGCGCATCTGCGAGACGAAACGCTGCCCGCTGCCACTGTCGATGACCACCACGTCGTAGCCGGCTGCCTGCAACTCCAGCGCCACCTTGGAGCCAACCGCGCCCAAGCCGATCACCACGATGTGATCACGCATGGCGGTGACGCGCTGACGACCGATGGACTGCGCGAGGCGCCGTGACACCAGGGCGTTGGTGAGGAAGGCGGAGGCCGTGTAGACGAGGGTGGCGCCCAACAGCATCATGACGATGGCCCAGGCTCGCAGAGGAGCGGCCTGGCCACTGAAGTAGAAGTCGCCGAAGCCGACCGTCGCTATGGTCTCGGTGGTGAAGTACATGGCATCGAGCAGACCCATGCGCGAACCGTCCGGCTTCACGAAACTGGTGGTGAGGATGAGGACGGAGATCAGGCCCAAGCCGGCAGTCACGCCCAGCGCGATGCGGAAGGGCCGTTCAATGGCGTCAAGCATGGCGCCCAGGCCCTCACGGATCCGCGTCCAGGCATGACGACGGCGTGGACCAGGTGCCTGCAGGCGGTCCCCGTAGCCTGCGGCGTGCAGTTCCTCCGCAGTGGCGAGCAGGGTGACCGTGTCACCGGCCTGCGCCTCGCGGTCACGACTGGGCGTGGTGACCGTGATGCCGCTGGCAACGGCGCGCACTGCGATGGGCGCCGCATCGCCCCACACCGATCGCAGAGTGGCCGTACGGGGCTGCACAACATTGGTGATGTAGAAGCGCCGACGGCCGAGGGTGATGGCGTGCGTGGGTCGGTCAGCTGCCGACTCCACGAAGGCAGTCGATGCCAGATCCGCGACCTCGAGTACTCGGCTGGGCTGCGTCACCCGTTCCAATGCACGGCCCACGTTGCCATTGGCCATCTGCACGATGACCTTCACCTCAGCGGAGAGTTCGCGCACCAGCAGCGCGATCTCGATGTTGTGAAGGTCGTCGTTGGTGGCACAGATGGCCGCGCGCGCATTGCGGACGTCAACGGACTCGAGCACTTCCATGCTCTGGCCATAACCCTGCACATACTGCACGCCGTAGCGGCGCAGGGTGTCGATTTCTGAGTCCGCCAGCTGCGGATCCACGACCACAACCCGCGGGTGCACCTTGGCCAGTTGCTTCACGATGCGTCGGGCCACACCCTTGAAGCCGAACACGACGATGTGCTGTGACCTGCCCGCAGTCATGGCACCTCCCCGTGGTGGCCGCGCTTGTCTCAGTCGTTGCCCTCGTCCATGGCTGCGCGGTCAAGGGCGGCCGCGCCCCCGGAATTCGAGCTGGCGATGTCCGCGGCACCGCCGCCGCGCAGCTGCCCGACAAGCTGCACATGGCCGGGGCCAAGCTGTCCCTGGGCGGCATACAACTCGAGCTTCTCGCGGGTGTCCGCGATGTCGAGGTTGCGCATGGTGAGCTGCCCGATGCGATCGGTGGGGCCGAAGGCTGCATCCTCCGTGCGTTCCATGGAGAGTTTGTCCGGGTGATAGGAGAAGGCAGGGCCCTGGGTGTTGATGATGGAGAAATCGTCGCCGCGGCGCAGGCGCAACGTCACCTCACCGGTGACCGCGGATGCGACCCAGCGCTGCAGTGCTTCGCGCAGCATGAGCGACTGAGGGTCCAGCCATCGGCCCTCGTAGAGCAGGCGGCCGAGACGGCGACCCTCGGCGTGGTAGTTGGCGATGGTGTCCTCGTTGTGGATCGCCGAGAGCAGTCGTTCGTAGGCGATGAAGAGCAGGGCCATGCCGGGAGCTTCATAGATGCCGCGGCTCTTGGCCTCGATGATGCGGTTCTCAATCTGATCCGCCATGCCCAGGCCGTGGCGGCCACCGATGCGGTTGGCCGTGTCCATAAGGGCCACGGCGTCGAGCTGCTGGCCGTTGATGGCAACAGGACGACCCTGCAGGAACTGGATGCGCACATCTTCTGAGGGGATGTCAACCGAGGAATCCCAGAAGCGCACGCCCATGATGGGCTCGACGATCTCGATGGAGGCGTCCAGCTGCTCGAGGTTCTTGGCCTCATGGGTGGCACCCAGGATGTTGGCATCGGTGGAATAGGCCTTCTCGACGCTGTCGCGGTACGGCAACTGCTGTGCCGTCATCCACTCAGACATCTCCTTGCGGCCACCGAGTTCGCGCACGAAGTCCTCATCCAACCAGGGCTTGTAGATGCGCAGCTGCGGGTTGGCGAGCAGGCCGTAGCGGTAGAAGCGCTCGATGTCGTTGCCCTTGTAGGTGGAACCATCGCCCCAGATGGAAACGTTGTCCTCCAGCATGGCCCGGACAAGCAGGGTGCCGGTGACGGCGCGGCCCAGCGGGGTGGTGTTGTAGTAGTACTTGCCACCGCTGCGAATATGGAAGGCGCCGCATGCGATGGCGGCGAAGCCCTCCTCCACCAGGGCCAGCTTGCAGTCCACCAGGCGGGATAGTTCGGCGCCGTACTGGGCGGCGCGGCCGGGCACGGAATCGATGTCGGGTTCGTCGTACTGGCCCAGATCAGCGGTATAGGTGCAGGGGAAGGATCCCCTGGCACGCATCCACGCGACCGCCACGGACGTATCCAGGCCGCCCGAGAAGGCAATGCCGATCCGCTCCCCCACGGGCAATGACGCAAGCACCTTTGACATGTCCGGAGTCTAACCTTCACCTACTCGACACCCGGGAATAGGCCACCGCGCAGACCCGTTACCTACCATGGAAACACGCACCACACCACGTATCCCTGAGCTCATGAGGTTTCATGTCCCTGCTAGACAGCATCATCACCGACGACGCCGACGACTTCCGCCCGACCTCGTCGCTCATCGGCACCGAAATCCGCCCCTTCAACGCGACCGCGTACCACGACAACGGCTTCATCGAGGTCAGCGAAGCCGACGTCTACGGCAAGTGGTCCATCTTCTTCTTCTACCCCGCTGACTTCACCTTCGTCTGCCCCACCGAACTCACGGACATGGCGGCCCACTACGAGGAGTTCAAGGCACTGGGCGTCGAGGTCTACTCGGTGAGCACTGACACCCACTTCGCGCACCTCGCCTGGCATTCCTCCTCACCCATGATCTCCAGCATCAGGTTCCCGATGATCGGCGACCCCACCGGCACCATCACCCGCAATTTCGGCGTGATGATCGAGGAAGACGGCCTGGCTGATCGCGGCACCTTCGTTGTGGACCCGGACGGCATCATTCAGGTGCTCGAGATCACCGCGGGCAGTATCGGTCGCTCCGCCGCCGAGCTGCTGCGCAAGGTCAAGGCCGCGCAGTACGTTCGCGAAAACCCGGGCGAGGTCTGCCCCGCCAACTGGGCGCAGGGCAGCGACACACTCCGTCCCGGCGCGGATATCGTGGGCAAGCTCTGATCCCGGCTCCAACCCAGAAAGCCCCAGCAGTTGCTGGGGCTTTCTCGTGTCTGGGGACCTACAACACCTTGGACAGGAAGGCCTTGGTACGCGCGTGCTGTGGGTTGGTGAGAACGTCACGCGGGTCACCGGCCTCGACCACCACGCCACCGTCCATGAAGACGAGCGCATCGCCGACCTCGCGCGCAAAGCCCATCTCATGGGTGACGACGATCATGGTCATGCCCTCGTCTGCCAGCTGGCGCATGACATCGAGGACCTCCCCCACCAGTTCGGGATCGAGCGCCGAGGTGGGCTCGTCAAAGAGCATGAGCTTGGGCTGCATGGCCAGCGCGCGCGCTATGGCCACGCGCTGCTGCTGACCGCCGGAAAGCTGCGCGGGATAGTTCTCGCGCTTGTCCGACAGGCCAACGCGATCGAGCAACTTGAGCGCGCGATCACGCACCACTGCCTTGGCTTCACCCCTGACCGTGATGGGCGCTTCCATGACGTTCTCAATGACCGTCATATGCGGGAAGAGATTGAATCGCTGGAAGACCATGCCGATGCTACGTCGTTGCTCGGCCACATCCTTCTCACGCATCTCATGCAGCTTGCCGCCACGCTCGTGGTAGCCGACCAGCTGGCCGTCCACGGAGAGCCGTCCTGCGTCCACCTTCTCGAGGTGGTTGATGCAGCGCAGGAAGGTGGACTTGCCAGAGCCCGAGGGGCCGACGATGACGAAGACCTCCTTGGGCGCGACCTCGAGATCGATGCCCTGCAGAACCTCCAGCCGACCGAACCACTTGTGGACCAGCTCGGCTTTGACCATGGGTGTCGCCGTCATGCGAGCCTCCGGCCGCTGAGGTTGGACAGCACACGCCTGAGCTTCTGCACTGGCGTCGGCGGCAGGTTGCGAGTTGCCCCCTTCGCATAGTGACGCTCGATGTAGTACTGGCCAACGGTGAGGATGCTGGACATGAAGAGGTACCAGAGGCTGGCCATGATGAGCATGGGCATGACCTGGTAGGTGCGCGTGTAGATGTTCTGCACGTTGAAGAGCAACTCGTAGAAAGGCACGTAGGCCACCAGCGAGGTGGTCTTCAGCATGGAGATGGTCTCGTTGCCGAAGGGCGGGACGATGACGCGCATGGCCTGCGGCAGCACGATGCGTCGCAGGGTCTGCATCTGGGTGAGACCCAGGGCCGTGGCCGCTTCGCCCTGACCCTCGTCGACCGAGAGAATGCCGGCGCGCACGATCTCCGACATGTAGGCACCCTCGTTGAGCCCCAGCCCCAGCAGTGCGGCCATGACGCTGGGCACCAGATCGAAGGTCTTGTAGGTGAGGAATTCCGGACCGAAGGGGACGCCGATGCCTATGGTCGGCAGCAGGGCGCCGATGTTGGCCCAGAACAGCAACTGCACGAGTACCGGAGTGCCACGGAAGATCCACACGTAGAGCCAGGCGGCACCCGACACAATGGGATTGGTAGACAGGCGCATGATGGCGATGATCACACCCAGTGCCAGACCGATGGCCATGGCGGCGGCGGTGAGCCAGAGTGTGGTGCGAATGCCCTCGAGCACACTGGCGTTGAAGGCGTACTTGCCCTGTTCCGACCAGTTGAAATTGGGCTGGGTGAGGAACATGTTGAGGAGCATCGCCGCGACCACGGCGACCCCCGCCACGGCGATCCAGCGTCCCGGACGACGCACAGGGACGGCCCGGATTGCCTCGGGCCGCCCCTGTGCGGTGATGTCAGATGTCACTGATGGAATCAGGCCGGGTTGATCTCGGACTTGGTGATGGCGCCGTCCGTGGCGCCCCACTTCTGCAAGATCGTGTTGTAAGTGCCGTCATCCATGATTGCCTGCACCGCCGCCTGGAAGGCCTTGGCGAGATCGCCCTTGGCCTTGGGGAGCGCGATGCCGTAGGGCGCCGATCCGTAGACGGAACCGATGAGTGCCAGCTTGCCGCTGGACTGCGCGATTGCGTAGCCGGTGATCGGGGAGTCAGCCAGCATGGCCTCGTCCTTGCCGCTCACGACAGCTGTCGTGGCGTCGGACTGGGCCTGGTACTGGTCGATGGTGATCGAGGGCTTGCCAGCCTTCTTGCAGGCTGCGTTGCGGGCGTTGATGTCGTCCACCTCGACGGTGCCCTTCTGCACGGCGATCTTGTGGCCGCAAGCGGTATCGGGGGTGAGCTTGGAGCCCACCGGAGCGGCCCACGAGGTGCCGGCGGTGTAGTACGAGACGAAGTCAACGACCTTCTCGCGCTCGGCGTTGATGGTGAACGACGACATGCCGCCGTCATACTTTCCGGAACCGATGGCGGGGATGATGGAATCGAATGGCGCGTTGACGTACTCGGCCTTGATGCCGAGCTTGGCAACAATCGCATTCATGAGATCGATGTCCATGCCTTCGATGGTCTTGCCATCGGTGCCCACGTACTCGTCGGGCGCGTAGCTCGCATCGACGCCGAACAGCATGCTGCCCTTGGCCTTGATGTCGGCCGGCAGCATGTCATTGAGCGAGGCCGAGGTTGCTGACGCTGAGGCCGAGGGAGTGGTGCTGGCGGTGGTGTCGGTGCTGCTTGAGCCGCAGCCGGCGAGGGCGAGTGCCGCGACCGCTGTGATCGCGACGACGCCGAACTTCATGCGCATGAGGAGTCCCTTCCTTGCACAAATCGGGAGGGCGTGATTCTCTCGCATTGCCGGGGCTGAGGGAATAAACCGGAAGCCGTAAATCTCATACTTCGGGCGAACGGTAGGTCAGCGTCTGTATGCGTGGGGTCCGGTCAGGGCTCATCGACAATTCCAGCACCAGGTCGCCTCGCTCGGTGCGCACCTCCCAGCGAGCGTGCGCAGGGGTGCGAGAGTTCACCGAGTGCTCGTCGCGGGTCACGTAATTTGCAGACATCCGCTCCACCGACTGCCGGCGTTCCTCACGGGACTGGTCCATGTCGAGGTTATGGGCGAACCAGGCATCGGCCAGGTCGTCGTTCCACGCGCAGAGCAGAGACTCCGCGACATCCATGGCCTGACGGGTGACCGGCCACAATCGGGCGATGGGTTTGACCAGCGGCTCGGCCTCCGTCACCAAGGCGTTGCACACCTGTTCCACCAGAGCACCCATGGGGGCGTAGGTGCGGTTGGAGAGCGCAACCACCCCGTAACCGGTGGCCGGATGCCACCGCATGTAGGAGCCGAAACCCGGGTAGCCACCGCTGTGCTGCACGAAACGGCCCAACTGCGAGTGCTCCTCTGCCGTCAGTCCGAAGCCATAGGAGAGCGACGATGCGGACGACTCGGGCTCGCTGCGCAGCACCAGTCGCTGGAAACTGCAGGGCTGCTGCTGTTCCCGACGGCTCGACGCGGCCAAGGGGTGGTACTGCTGAGGGTGGTTGAAGGCGCTGAGGAAGCCATTGACCCACGTGCTGAGGTCGCGCACCGAGCTGTGCAGCCCACCCATCGGCGAGAAGGCACCGGGCACTGTCTGGGGCTCTTCGTGCAAGCCGCTGGCGTCGGGTGCATACCCTACGGCCGACACCGCGGGGTCGAGCTCGCGGTAGTCGAAGCGCGTGGCTGCCA
>JAKAIC010000055.1 GCA_021814565.1 Actinomycetes bacterium
ACAACGACGTCCGCCAGCAACGGATCCTGCGGGTCGAGATGTCCGATGCGCAGCATCTGCTCGCGGATGATCTCCGCCTTCATGGCACGCTGCCGCACCAGCGTCACGTGCTGCCAATCGCAGCCCCCGCACTTTCCCGGCCCGGCATGCGGACAGGCGGGCCGTATCCGATCGGGCGAAGGCAACAGCACTTCGCGCACGTCTCCACGCACGAAGCGATTCCCCGAGCCGATTTCGGTGATCTCGACGCGTGCGCGCTCCCCGGGAACTCCGTGGCGCGCGAAAACCACCTGGCCACCCACGCGCCCGACGCAGTAGCCCCCATGAGCAGGGCGCTCCAGCTCGAGTTCGACGACGTCGCCAACCACCAGTGTCACTCGTCCACTCCCAGCATCTTGGCCACGGCACGTTCTTCGGTGGCGGCATCCGGATGTCCGCGTCGCACCGAGCCCGCCGAGTCCACCTCGGGTCGGTGCAACATGTGCTCGAGCGACGACAACTGCCAGGGAACACTCACAATGGTGACGTTCGGTGAATACAGCAATCGGGCGCGCAAGCGAATGGCCGACTGGTTGTGCAGGATCTGCTCCCACCAGTGTCCGACCACATACTGCGGGATGTACACCGCCACCAGATCGCGAGGACTCTCCCGGCGCACCGAGCGCACGTAATCGATGATGGGTCTCGTGATCTCACGGTACGGGCTGGCCAGGACACGCAACGGGATCTGCATGTCGCGCCGACTCCAGTCCTCGATGAGGGCGTGTGCGGCATCATCATCGATCGCCACCGTCACGGCTTCCAGCGAGGACGGGCGGGACGCGCGCGCGTAGGCGACCGCCCGCAAGGTGGCCTTGTGCACGCGCGACACCAGCACGATGGCATGTACGCGACTGGGCAGGGTTGCGCGCTCGTCAGGCTCGGCCTCGATCTCGCGCGCCACCTTGTCGTAGTGGCCGCGGATCCCACGCATTCCCGCATAGAGGATGGGCATCGCAATCACGACCAGATAGGCGCCATGCGTGAACTTGGTGAGCAGCACGACGATCAGCACCAGTCCGGTGGATACGAAACCGATGGCGTTGATGACGCGGCTGCGCACCATACGACGTCGTGCCTTGGCATCCGTCTCCGTCGTCAGCAGACGGGTCCAGTGGCGGATCATGCCCAGTTGGCTCAATGTGAAGGAGACGAACACACCCAGGATGTAGAGCTGGATGAGTTTGCTGACGTCGGCCTGGTAGATGATGAGCAGCGCTATGGCCAGACCGGCAAGCACGAAGATGCCATTGGAAAAGGCCAGCCGATCTCCGCGGTTGTGCAACTGCTTGGGCATGTAACCGTCACGGGCCAACACTGAACCGAGCACCGGGAAGCCATTGAATGCAGTGTTGGCAGCCAGGGCCAGGATGATGGCCGTCACAGCCGCCATGTACAGGAATCCGAAGTGGAAGTCCTGGAAGATGGCGTTCGCCACCTGCGCGATGACGGTCTTCTGTTCGCGGCCTGCCGGCAGACCCACCAGGTCCGCGTTCCTCTCCGTGATGTGGATCTGGCTGCGAACGGCCAGCCAGGTGAGACCGCCGAACATGGTGGTGGCGATGGTGCCGAGCAGGAGCAGGGTGGTCGCCGCATTCTTGGATTTCGGTTTGCGGAAAGCGGGGACACCGTTGGAGATGGCCTCGATTCCGGTGAGTGCGGTGGTACCGGACGAGAAGGCGCGCGCGATCAGGTAGGCCACCGCGAAGCCGGCGAAGCTGCCTTCCGGACGCACGGTCCAATGCGCGCTCTCCGCCTCGATGCTGCCGCCTGTCACCGTCTTGACGATCCCGATGATGATCATGGCGTATACGCCGAGCATGAATCCGTAGGTCGGAATGGCGAAGGCCATGCCCGATTCACGAACCCCACGCAGGTTCATGGATGCGATGAAGATGACTGTGAGCACAGCGACCACGGTGCGGTGCTGGTGCAGAGCCGGGAAGGCGGAGGCCAGGTTTGCCACCGCCGATGCGATCGACACTGCAACCGTCATCACGTAATCGATGAGCAGTGCGGCGGCCACGAACACGCCCGCCTTCTGCCCCAGATTTGTGCTCACCACCTCGTAATCGCCGCCACCGGACGGGTAGGCATGCACGTTCTGGCGATAGGACGCCACCACGATGAAGAAGGTGAAGATGACCAGACCGGCGACCAGGCCGGTGTAGCCGTAGAACATGGCTCCGCCCAGGCTCAGCACCAGCAGGATCTCCTGGGTGGCGTAGGCGTTTGAGGACAGGGCGTCTGAGGCGAAGATCGGCAATGCCAGATACTTGGGTAACAGCGTCTCGCCCAGCTGGTCCGACTTTATGGCGCGACCGACGAACAGACGCTTGAGACTGTTCCCTATCTGCACTGGACCATCGTAGGGTCCGGCTGAGCGGTAGCGTTGGCGTCCTGGAGGGGCAATGCATGTAGTCATCATGGGATGCGGCCGCGTCGGAAGCTCGCTGGGTCAGGAGCTGGACGCGCGTGGTCACTCCGTGTCCATCATCGACCAGGACCCCGTAGCCTTTCGCAAGCTCTCCAGCACCTTCGGCGGGCACACCATTGCGGGCGTCGGATTCGACCGTGATCGGCTGATCGAAGCCGGCATCGAACGAGCGGACGCCTTCGCAGCCGTCTCCAGCGGCGACAATTCCAACATCATCAGCGCACGCGTTGCCCGCGAGAATTTCAAAGTGCCCAAGGTAATCGCCCGCATCTACGATCCCCGTCGCGCCGAGATCTACCAGCGCCTCGGTATCGAGACCGTGGCCAGCGTGGCCTGGACCACGCGCCAGATGGTGCACAGCATCATGCCCGAGAAGGTCGAGGACTGGCACGACGACACCGACACCGTGGTCATGGCGCCGCTGCTGTTCAGCCTGGACTGGATCGGCGAACGCACGTCGGCAATGGCATCGCAGACGGGTGCGCGCATTGCCTTCGTCACCCGCCTCGGCAGCGCCGTACTCCCCACAGCCGACACCGTGGTGCAGGAGGGCGACAAGATCCACTTCCTGTTCCAGACCGATGCACGCGATGCAGTGGTCTCGGCGTTGGCCAATGGCCCGAAGCACGGATAGGAATCAAATGCGCGTCGCAATCGCCGGGGCCGGCAAGGTAGGCAAGGCCATCGCCCGGGAGCTCATCACCAACGGTCACGATGTGCTCCTCATCGATCGGGACCCGGCGGAGGTGCGCCCTGAGTCGGTGCCTGAGGCCAGCATGCTGCTTGCTGATGCGTGCGAGGCCACAGCCCTCGAATCAGCCAATCTGGGCAGCTGCCAGATCATGATCGCCGCAACCGGCGACGACAAGGTGAACCTGGTGGTGTCGCTGCTGGCCAAGACCGAGTACGGCGTACCGCGCGTCGTGGCACGGGTGAACCACCCCAAGAACGAATGGATGTTCGACGAGGCCTGGGGGGTCGACGTCGCAGTCTCGACGCCGCGCATCGTCGCGGCACTGGTGGAAGAAGCCGTATCCGTCGGTGAGTTGGTGCGCCTGTTCTCCTTCAGGAAGGGCAGCGCCGATCTGGTCGAGATCACGCTGGCCGCGGATTCCCCGGTCATCGGCAAGCGCGTAGACGGTGTGCCGCTGCCCACCGATTGCGTCCTGGTGGCCATCCTGCGTCAGGCGCGTGTTATCGCGCCCAGCCCTGATGATTCATTGGAGGTGGGCGACGAACTGCTCTTCGTGTCGTCGCTGGACCAACAGGATGCGCTACAGCAGATCTTCCGCCGAGGCTGAACCGAAGTAGGGACGCATCAGTCGGTAGGCCAACCACACCACCAGCACGTACGGTGGCCAGCCCAGGATCAGCTTGGCAGCGCCCAGTGCATTGATGGCGTTGGCGTAGTAGAGCGGGACTTCGACGGCCAGCCGCAGCGCGAAGAGTGCTGCGAACAGCAGGGTCGCGGTGGAGGCCACCTTGCGACGCTCCAGGTCACGGATCCACTTCAGCGGGTGGCCCTCAAGCGAGCCCACCAGCACACCGATGAGCGGGTACCTCACCAGCACGGAGACCAGGTAGGCCAATCCCCAGAGCACGTTGGTGATGAGGCCGGGTACGAAATAGTCCTTGGCGTTACCCGTCCTGGACACCAGCCAAGCTGACACCGCCACACCGATGACGCCGCTGATGATGAACTGCAGCGAACCCCGGCGCAGGATGCGCAACAGGGCCGCAAGCACGGCGAGCGCCGCCGCCGCCTGCAGGGATGGCGTCAGCTGGTGTCCGGAGAACTGGTAGGTGAGCAGGAAGGCCAGTGTGGGGACGCTCGATTCCAGCGCGCCGCGCCACCCCCCGATCGCCTGTTCCAACTGCGTTCGCGGATTCACGGTCACTCGGCAGCTCCACGGGGTAGCAGTTCGTAGCGGGGGTTGTGCATGAGCAATTGGCCATCGGCATTCACAACCCGGCCTTCAATGATGATCCCCCGGCCCGGCTCGATACCGCGAATGCTGCCGCGACCCAACCACACGATTACCAATCGCGCACTGCCATCGTCGATCTCGGCTTCCAGGGCCTGCACTGTGGTTTCAGGGCGCAGCACCACAGATGCGATATGGCCGGACACCCGAACAACGCGCCCGACGGGTGCGTCGGCGATGGCGATGCAGCCTGGTCGCACCGATTCTGCATCCCTGCGCGGGACACTGGCGGGTCCGGTGATGAGACGGCGGAACAACGCGGCCACGCTCAGTTCCTTCCCGTCGATCCGAAACCACCGTCACCGCGATGGGTGCCCGGCAACGACTCCACCTCAGTCACCTGCACCTCGGGGAGTTGCAGCACCAGCAATTGCGCGACGCGATCCCCACGTGCGATGTGCAGGGGCGCCACGTCAGTGTTGTGCACGATGCTAGCGACCTCCCCGCGATAGCCGGCATCAATCACGCCCGGACTGTTCAGCAGGGTGCCTCCCTGCCTCAGCGCGAAGCCACTTCGCGGAACTGCGAGAGCCACATAGCCCATCGGGAGTGCGATGGCTATGCCGTTGGGGATGAGCAGTCGCTGGCCAGGCGCTATGACGGCGTCAATACGGGCATACAGATCCATGCCGGCATCGCCCGGTCGTGCCCGGTTGGGTAGGGGCAGCGCAGTGTCAAGGCGTTGAATCAGCAGCTCAGGCAGCATGCGTCACCTGAATTCCGAGTCGGTCAAGGGTTTCGCGCAGTTCCAGTGGGCGCTTGACGGAGGCCAGCCACCGTCGATGCGGGTCGTCCGGATCCTTCAGCCAGGCACGCAGGCCGGCCTGCGTGCCGCGAATCTGCAGGTAGTCCCTCGGGTGCCCATCCACTGTCAAGGCGGCGCGCATTGCCGCCCCCTCCAGCACCTCGACCCGGTCGATCCACTGCCAATCGATGCGGGCCCGGCCCAGGGCCAGGCCCTCCGCATCCACCATCACATGAAGTCGGGTACGAACAGCGATCAAGGCCAGCGCCAACAGGCCCACTGCCAGGATCGTGGCTCGTACGGCGTCACCGTAGATCGCGCCCACTGCAATCGCAGTGCCGAGCACGATGAACGCGCCGAGCACATTGGGCAGTCGCGAGTACTGGGTGTCCCGGTAGAGCGGACTACTCGTCATCGTCGGCGAAGACGTCGAAGTCCGGGGTGACCACATGTTGTTCCCGTTCGGATTCGATGACACGTTCAGCGCCGAACTTCACGGCGGCCACCGCAGCAGTGGTGAGCACGGCGAGCGCCAATCCCCGGCCCGCTCGCCGGCGATTGAGCACGGCACCGCGCCTGGAGCTGGCCGGCGTGTTTGCGGGCTCCACCACTTCCGGGCGCCTGCGCTGCAGCCATCGCCGGGCGCGAACGCCTGCCGACACCGGCGCACCCGTCGTGCCCGACCGACGCAGGGCGCCGGGAATTCGGAAACGTCTGCTCTTGGGGCGTTCAGTGATGCTTCGCAAGGACCGCTTCTGCACCCGGCCCAACAGGCGCCGGCCCAGCCACAGGAGCACGATCTTCGCGAATGAACGTCGCCTGCCCTTGCCTTTGCGCTTCCGGCTCATGTGTGGAGCCTAATCAGGCAGCGCACTCATTACAGATGAGTTCGCCGTTCTTTTCCTTCGCCAGCTGGGTGCGGTGGTGCACCAGGAAGCAGCGAGAGCAGGTGAACTCGTCGTTGCGGCGTGGCCGGACCGTGACGCTCAAGGCTTCATCCGACAGGTCTGCACCGGGCAACTCGATGGTTTCCGCAAGCTCGGCCTCATCGAGGTCGACCATTGCGGAAGCCTTCTCGGCTCGCCGTGCCTTGAGCTCCTCGATGCTCTCCTCGGCAAGTTCGTCGTCCGTCTTGCGCGGTGCGTCGTAATCGGTAGCCATTCGCCCTCCTTCGTACGGCGCGCATCATATTGACTCCCGCGGGTACCGCGGACCACCTGACGCACGTCGATGCCGCCATAACGCACCATGTGCCAGCATTCTTCCCATGCCGATCTACGCCCTCGGGGACGCTGAACCCCGAATCGACCCCACCGCCTTCATCCATCCGGACGCCGTCATCATCGGCAATGTGACCATTGGCCCCGAAGCCAGCGTGTGGCCGCAGGCGGTGCTGCGAGGGGACGCCAATGCCATCGTGGTCGGTGCACGAACCTCCATTCAGGACGGGGCCGTCATCCATTGCACGAGTGCCCGGGCCACCCGCATCGGCAGCGACTGCGTGGTGGGACACCTGGCGCACATGGAGGGCTGCGACATCGGCGACGGTGCCCTGGTGGGCTCGGGATCGGTGGTACTGCCGGGGGCTTCCGTGGGCGCTGGTGCGCTTGTGGCCGCAGGAGCCGTGGTGGCCAATGAGGTGGTGGTCCCGGCCGGTGCACTTGCGCGTGGCGTCCCAGCCCGGATCGTCGAGGGCGCAGCTCACCAGGATGTCATCGCCGCGTCTGTGTCAATGTACGTGCATAACAACCACTTGTATCGCGGCGCCCTGCGGCGATTGGACTAGTCGACCACTCCCGCAGCAGCCAGTTCGCGGCGCAGGGTCTCAGCGAGCTGCGGCGGTGCCACGATGATGAGGTTGTGGCCCATGGGATCTCCACTGCGGATGACGATTGACCCTGCCTCGCCCGCCACCACGCTGGCCGCCGCGCTGTCCCAGGGCTTGGTGTCACGCTCGTAGTACCCGTGCGCGCGGCCCGCAGCAACGGCACAGATATCCAGTGCGGCAGATCCCGGTCGTCGCACGTCACGGACCCTGGGCAGCAGGCTGTCCAGTGCCCTTCCCATGTCCACCCGTCTAGCGCGCTCGTAGCAGAAGCCGGTATGCAGGAGTGCCATGTCCAGGCTCACCTCGGGAGTGGAGGTCAGGGGCAGCCACTCCCCATTCAGGATCAGGAAGGCGCCCTGACCCCGGACGCCGACGTAGGTCTCCCGCAGTTGCGGGGCATGTACGACGCCCACCACGGCCTCCCCCTCCGCGTCGACGATGCCCAGGCAGATGCACCACTGGGGGCTTCCGAAGTAGTAGTTCACGGTGCCGTCGATGGGATCCACGACCCAGGTGTAGCCGGTCGAAGATTCCGACACGCCACCCTCCTCCGCAAGCACACCATCACCGGGTCGTTCCTCGTGGATGCGCTGGAGGATGGCGAGTTCCGTGGCGCTGTCGAGTTCCGTAACCAGATCGATGTCCGAGGACTTCGATGAGGTGCGCATGGTGCGCGCAGCGGGCACCCTGGGCTGTGCCGAGGCCGGGATGGGGGCCACCTCGATGGCGATGCGCAAGGCCAGGTCGCGCAACCGGATCAACTCATGCATACGCACCCCACCTCGATGACGCGCCGCCGATGTGCTGGAACCGCCGCTCGCATCGCGCCAGACTGTACCCGCAGGGTTGGAGGCCACGATGTCGCGCTTGGAGTTCGTGCGCGTAAGTACCGATGGCACCCAGATCATCGTGCGTGATGAGCAGGGGCGTGAATCGGCGCTGCCCATGGATGACCGCATAGCAGCGGCACTCATTCCCCGTTCGTCGCCCAGCGCCGGACCCGATGCACTCTCACCGCGCGAGATCCAGGCCCGCATCCGTGCCGGCGCCGATGTACAGGGACTGGCGGAGCAGACGGGAACACCCGTCGAACGCATCATGGCCTTCGCCATTCCCATCCTGCAGGAACGTGCGCATATCGCGACCAGGGCCCGCGAGACCCTGGTCCGGCGCGCTTCCGGGGTCGGCACCCTTGAGGACATCATCGTGTCTCGACTGGCCCCCCTGGGGATCGCGCTCGTGGATACCCACTGGGATGCCCGACGCCTGGATGACGGGAGCTGGGAAGTGCAGCTGGCCTACGACACCCGTGAAGGCGGCCGTGTGGCGATCTGGCGTTTCGACGCCAGGGCCGCCGTCGTCACACCCACCGATGACGAAGCGCACTGGCTCATGGGAGAACCTCCGGCCGTCGCCCGACAGACACGGGAGATCCCCAACAAGCCGACGCTGCCGATGTTCAAGCCGCTGGAGGAGACGACGGACAATGTTGTCCCCATGAAGCGCCGCGAGCAGGCCGCCTCTGCCAGCGTCGACGATTCCGATGGGGAGACCCCTGTGGACACCAATCCTGGCGAGGGCAAGCCCAGCAAGGGTCGCAAGCAGGTACCGTCTTGGGACGAGATCCTCTTCGGCGCGCCGCCCCAGGACGAGTAGTCACCCGCACAACGGGCGTCACGCATCGTCAATCGTTGCTGGCGAAGGGCAGCGGCTGTGGTGACATGTGCTGCGTATGCGAGGTCCGTGACGTGACACGGCGCATGTGGTGCCGACGGCACAGCACCTCATAGGCAACCACGGCATCACTGTCCGTGTCGCCGACGACCACCTGCTCCCCCTCAACCACCATGATCCCGTCGACGGTACGGGCGTTGTGCGTGGCCCTGGAACCGCACCAGCACAGCGCTTCCACCTGCAGGGCCTGGATGCGATCAGCGAGCTCCACCAGTCGCATGGAGCCGGGGAAGAGCCTGGTGCGGAAATCGGCCAGGATCCCGAAGGCGAAGACGTCGATGTCGAGGTTGTCGACGATGACCGCGAGTTGCTCCACCTGCGCAGGCGTGTAGAACTGGGCCTCGTCACAGATGAGGAAGTCCACACGCTCGCCATGGGACAGCGCATTCACGACGTCACGATGGAAGTCGAGATCCTCGGTGACCTCGATGGCAGCCGTCTCCAGGCCCAGGCGGGAGGAGAGGATGCCGGCCCCGGCCCTGTCCTGTCGCGTATACACCAGCCCTCGACGGCCACGGGTGGCGTGGTTGTGCTCGGTTTGCAGGGCCAGCGTGGACTTGCCGCTGTCCATGGTGCCGCAGTAGTAGATGAGCTCAGCCATGATGGTGAATCCTTCCATCCGCCGCCGACCGCAGGCTCATGCCACGCCCGGCATGACGAGCAGGGGCACGAGCAGCTCGTCGTCGGTGAGCGCGCCATGCATGCCACGCAGGCCGGAAGGCTTGGGATCGACCGACTTCGAGGTGAACGCCCAATTCTCGTTGGCGATCACAATGACATCCCCGATGCGATCGATGAGCATGATGTCGGGTTCGCCGAAGAGCCCCCGGTCCAGCGCCTCATGGCGCAGCAGGACGGTGGCGCGCTCCCCCAGTTGTGCCTGCCAGCGCTCGCGCACGACATCCGGTTCGCTGCAGTAAAGCTGTCGCATCCGGGGTTCGCCGGCCATCAGGCGCACGCCCGCCTGCAGTAGTGCATGGTCAGCATCCAGGCGCCGGTCATCGGGCACCCGCACCATGCCGTGGTCACTGCTGAGCACCACCAAGGCCGATTCCGGAAGTCGGCGCAAAATCCGTTGCACGAGCGCATCGATGTGCTGCAGGGTCTGGATCCACCCGCCCGTGAGCGGGCCCTCGCCGTGCCCGACCTTGTCCAACTCCGGCAGGTACACGTAATCCAGCCGCCCGCTCGCGGCTTCTATGACGGATGCATCGAAGCGTTCGTAACCGCATTGCAACGCCGAGCCAAGGAGGGTGCGCGTCATCCCCGACGTCGCGTAGCTCGCCGGGCCATGGCTGCGCACCACGATGTCCGACAGACCGGAGAAGAAATTGGGCTCAGGTTGCACTGCGAGGGCGGGCGGATCGTTCTCCCAGTGCAGGGGGTTGAGCACACGTTCGAAGTCCGGAAGTTCGAAGCTGGCGCCCACCAATCCGTGGCGTGCGGGGGGCATGGCCATGGCGATTGACGCCACCCCCACTGGCGTGGTGGTCGGGAAGGCGGCATCGATGCACGCGCTGTCCTGCACTGCGGCTCCGAGTGTGGGCAGGCGCTCTGCGACCTGCAGCAGTTGCTGCTGCCCCAGACCGTCCACCACCACTAGGACAACCTGTGACGCGGCGGGAAGGCCCAGGGGGTTGTCCCCGCCTCCTCGCAGCGCAGACGCCACCGACGGCAACAGCTCCACGAGCGAGCGGCTGCCGTAACGCGGTGCCCTCATGTCAGCGCAGACGGCTGGAGGTGGCCTCCGAGAGCGCCGCCGCAAACTTCAGCGCGCGCTGCACCACGTCGGCGCCGTCAGCCGCTTCGCTGATGCGCACGGTGAGGTCGTCATTGCTGGAGGTGCCGGTGTAGCCATGGTCAGCCTCGCACTCCGGGTCGCCACAACTGGCCGGCTCCATCTCCAGACGAGACACCGCTCCCCAGCCGATCGTGAGCATGAGTTCGCGCAGCGTGCCACCGCTGCGGTGCTTCTCCGGCTGGCTCACAATGCGCGTGACCACCACGGAATCCACGCGCTGGAGACGGACCGCCTCGCTGGACGCGGTGGCATAGGGCAGCGGGCTGGTCTCGTCGGCGGCGTGATCGTCCACGTGGCACACGATGAGCCTGGTGGCCGTCAGGGCCATCACCGTCACGTGACTGTGCAGTTGATCGCGGTCGAAGATGGGTTCGCGCTGCACCAGGTAGGCGACGATCTCCTCTCCGGCGAGCGCCGTCTCAAGGGCATCCATCACCAGTGCCGGGTAGTAACCGGTGCGTTCGATGTCGTGCTGCAGTTGCGCTACCTCAGTCATGCGTTGATTCTGCCACGCGGCCGTCCGTCACCGGATCCAGTTCGCGCCGCAGCAGCAGCATGAGCGCGGAACCGAGCAGCGTGCCTGCCGCCATGGTGATCCACCAGGCCGTGCCCAGCCCGTGCCCGAGCATGCTCCCTGTGATTGCCGGCCCCGCCACGCCGGAGAGCCCCCACTGCAGCCCGATGACTGCGTTGTAGCGACCGCGCAGAGCGTCGGGCGCCATGGCATTCACCAGGGTGGGACCCACCGGAGCCCACAGTGTCTCCCCCGCCGCGAACACCGCCTGCCCCAGCATCAGCAGCAGCGCCGGCAGCAGCAGCGTGGAAGTGCCGAGAATCACCCATGAGACTGCCCACAGCACTCCCACCAGGGAGAGCATGGAAGTGCGGCTGCGACCGCGTACCCAGCGGATCACCCGCGGTTGGAGCGCGACAATGACGAATGTGTTGGCACCGAAGATCAGGCCCAACCAGCGCACGCTGAGATGCGCCTCCGTCGTGGCGAAGAGCGGCACTCCTGAGTTCAGCGCCCCGTAACCGCAGGTGAACATGACGATGCCACCCAGCATCATGATCCAGACGCGCCGGTCACGCAAAACATCCGCGTACCCGCCGCGATCATGCGTGCGGTCAATGGCGGCGTGCAGTGCGTGCGCGTGACGGCGCACGGACCACACGGCTATCGCCAATGCCAGATAGGTGAAGCCGTCTATGCGATACATCAACTCAAAGCGCGGCGCATCCCCGTCGCGCACGATCAAAGCGCTCACCAGGCCACCGACACCGAAACCCAGATTGAGGAACATGAAGCTGAGGCCGAAGGTGCGGTCACGTTGCTCGGGGCGGGTCAGCTGGGCGAGCAGGGTGCTCTGCGCTGGCCAGATGGTGGTTCCGGTGACAGAGGTGTAGGTGGCGACCGCGAAGGCCTGCAGCGGAGTGTGCACCAGTGACCAGGCGGCCACCCCCAGCGCCTGCAGCACGATACCGGGCAGCATCAGGCGCACGGGGCCGAGACGATCGATGAGGGAACCGACCACGGGTGTGACGGCCAGCCCCACCACGGCCTCCCAGGCCAGCACCAGGCCGGAGGTGGCCGCACTGATGTTACGGATGGTCGTGAGATACACCATGAGCAGTGAGAGCGTCAGCCCTCCACCCGCGGCGTTGAGCATGATGCCCCAGAGGACACGACGAACCTCCTGGGGAACATCATCAAGGAGGGTCACGTGGCGCCGCATCAGTGCAGCCTTCCACAGTCGCGGCCGCCCCTGCTCCTGCTGACCCCGTCCGGCGGCAGCCGCGCCCAGCAACGGTCACACGCCAGGCCGGCAGCGTGGTGGGCGCTCAATGCTGCATCGGCAGGCGATACGGTGCGC
>JAKAIC010000056.1 GCA_021814565.1 Actinomycetes bacterium
TGAGATCGACTAGGCGGTTGCTGTAGCCCCACTCGTTGTCATACCAGGACACGACCTTGGCCAGGTCGCCATTCACGTAGGTGAGGCCGGCATCGAAGATGCTGGAGTGCGGGTCGGTGACGATGTCGGAGGAGACGATGGGGTCCTCGGTGTAGTCGAGGATTCCCTTCAGGGAGCCGGCAGCGGCCTCCTTGATGGCGGCGTTGATCTCCTCTTTGGTGACCTCGCGAGAGATCTGCACCGTGAGGTCGGTGGCGGAGCCGGTGGGGACGGGCGCGCGCATGGCATAGCCATCGAGCTTGCCCTTGAGCTGCGGCAGCACCAGTGAGATGGCCTTGGCCGCACCCGTGGTGGTGGGGATGAGGTTCTGGGCGGCAGCGCGAGCGCGGCGCAGGTCCTTGTGCGGGAAGTCCAGGATGACCTGGTCGTTGGTGTAGGCGTGGATGGTCGTCATCATGCCCTTGACGATGCCGAACTTCTCATCGAGGACCTTGGCCATGGGCGCCAGGCAGTTCGTGGTGCAGGAGGCATTGGAGATGATGTGGTGCGTCGCTGCGTCGTACAGGCCGTCGTTCACACCCATGACGATGGTGATGTCCTCACCCTTGGCGGGGGCGGAGATGATGACCTTCTTGGCGCCGGCAGCGAGGTGCTTGCCCGCTGAATCGGCGTCGACGAAGCGACCGGTTGACTCGATGACGATGTCCGCACCGAGGGCGCCCCAGGGCAGGTTGGCCGGTTCGCGCTCGGCAAGGATCTTGATGGCCTTGCCGTCTACCACGATGGAATCGCCGTCGACTGCCACCGACACCGGCAGGCGCCCGAGGATGGAGTCGTACTTCAAGAGGTGGGCCAGCGTCTTGATATCCGTGAGATCGTTGATGCCGACGATCTGGATATCCGCACCCTGGGTGAGGATGGCGCGGAAGTAGTTGCGGCCAATGCGGCCGAAGCCATTGATACCGACCTTGACGGTCACGGGAACTCCCTGGGATAGATGGTTGCGTTATAGCGGTGAGAGTCTACCGGCGCCGGTCGGCTTGCGTAACGATTCGTTCATCAGACATTGCAGACTGTTCATCGTCTGCTCGCCAGCAACCTAACCGCTCAGCGCGTCCGCCGGGGGCTTTCGGCCTGCAGCCCGCTCAGTCCTGATCATGCTCCGGGCCCAGGGAGGCTTCGGTGTCCGGGATGCCCAGCTCGCGTGCGCGTTCATCGGCCATGGCCAACAGTCGCCGGATGCGGCCCGCCACTGCATCTTTGGTCATGGGCGGAATGGCCAGCGAACCCAGTTCCTCGAGGCTGGCCTGGCCGTGCGTGACGCGTAGGCGACCGGCCTCCGCCAGATGCTCGGGCACCTCATCGGCCAGGATCTCCAGCGCACGCTGCACCCGGGCCCCGGCCGCGACCGCTGCACGCGCACTGCGGCGCATGTTGGCATCGTCGAAGTTGGCGAGACGGTTGGCGGTGGCCCGCACTTCGCGGCGCATGCGCCGTTCCTCCCACTGCATGAGCGATTCGTGCGCACCCATGTGCGTGAGCAGTTTGCCGATGGCGTCGCCATCACGCACGACCACCCGGTCCACTCCGCGTACCTCACGCGCCTTGGCCGCCACGCCCAGGCGACGTGCGCATCCCACCAGGGCAAGCGCCGCCTCCGGGCCCGGACAGGTGATCTCCAGCGAACCTGCGCGACCCGGCTCGGTGAGGGACCCGTGTGCCAGAAAGGCCCCGCGCCAGGCTGCGGCGGCGTCGCAGATGCCACCGGAGATGACGCTCGGCGGCAGGCCGCGAATGGGACGCTTCTGCGCGTCCACCAAACCCACCTGCAGCGCCAGGCGCTCGCCGCCACCGATCACACGCACCAGATAGCGCGTGCCCTTGCGAATTCCCGAGGGTTGCATGATCGAGAACTCCGCCTCATGGCCGTAGACCTCGAAGATCTCGCGACGCAGGCGCCGCGCTGCGGAGGCGTGATCAAGTTCCGCCTCCACCACCAGTTTGCCACTGACCAGGTGCAGGCTGGCACCGAAGCGCAGCAGGGACGCGACCTCGGATTTGCGATCACAGGACTTGGTGACTGTCAGATGTGACAGTTCGTCCTTGACACCGGAGGTCATCGCCATGCCGTCATCCTGCCATGGGGTCAGCAGATCGCGCAGGCAGCAATTGACGGAAGGCGGCGGCGAGCAGATCGGGACTGTGCTGTTCCGGCGCTGAGGGATCTGCCACCTCCACAACCTCCACCACCGCGCCAACGGCCTTGGCACTGGCCATGAGGGCCGGGAGATCACGTACCACAGCGCGCTCAGCGAGCACCACATCGAAGCGGATCTCGGGGGCGAATTCATGCAGCACCTCAAGGTGCGTGTGCAACTCGAAGTGCCGGGTCTCCCCCGCCTGCGGTGCCAGGTTGAGCACGCAGATGCGCCGGGCCCGGGAATCTGCAATGGCCTCACGCATGCCGGGCAGCATGAGGTGCGGCATGACCGACGTGTACCAGGAACCCGGACCCATGATGAGGGCATCGGCCTCGGCCACGGCCACCAGGGATTGCGTGCAGGGCGCCACGCCCTCCGGTTCCAGTCGCACACGCTGCACGGCACCGAGCGTGCGGGCTACTGCAACCTGGCCACGCACCTCCACGACGGCACCGGGATCACCGGCCTCGAGCCCGGCCACCTCTGCAACGATGTCGAGCGGCTGATTGGCCAGGGGCAGCACCCGGCCGTGTGCATCGAGCAATTCGGCCACCCATGCCAGCCCGGTGACGATGTCATCGGTGTGTTCCCACAGTCCCGCGATGAGCAGGTTGCCCAGGGCGTGGCCGCTCAGCTCGCCGTCTCCCCCGAAGCGATGCTGCACGACGCGGGCCCAGGTACGACCCCAGGCATCATCACCGCACAATGCCGCCAGCGCCATGCGCAGATCGCCCGGAGGGATGACACCGAACTCTCGGCGCAGGCGGCCGCTGCTGCCCCCGTCGTCAGAGACGCCCACGATGGCGGTGATGTCATCGGTGACCCGACGCAGGGCCTGCAGCGTGGCTGCCAGCCCATGCCCTCCCCCCAGTGCGACCGTGCGGGCACCGGCGCGTGGGGCGCCGTTCACTCGCGCCCCAGGTCGCGATGAATGACGGCGCTCTCCACACCCACCTTGACGAGACGTACGGCCAGATTTTCGGCAATGGCCACGCTGCGATGCTTTCCGCCCGTGCAGCCCACGGCGATGGTCACAAAGCGTTTGCCCTCCACCAGGTAGCCGTCTGCAACGCTGTGGATGAGCGCCGAGTAGTGCTCGAGGAATTCGGCGGCTCCCGGCCGGGAGACCACATAGTCGTTCACCGCTGCATCCCTGCCTGTGAGTTCGCGCAATTCCGGGACCCAGTAGGGGTTGGGCAGGAAGCGCATATCCGCCACGAAGTCGGCATCGACGGGAATTCCGTACTTGAAGCCGAACGACACCACCGTGGCTTTGAGCAGCGCAGGCGCGCCAACCTCGAAGGCCCGTTCGATGGCCCGCCTGAGGTCGTGCAGCGTCATACCGGAGGTGTCGAGCAGCAGATCCGCGTCGCCGCGCAGCGGTGCCAGCACTTCGCGTTCCCTACCCAGTCCGTCGAGCACGCGGCCAACGCCTTGCAGCGGATGCGGACGGCGGTTGGATTCGAAGCGCCGCACCAGCACGTCGTCACTCGCCTCCAGAAAGACGATGGTGGGTCGGTCGTCCGCCAGTCGCATGCGGTCGAGGGCGACGTCTAGATCAGCGAACATGCGACCACCACGTACATCGACAACCACGGCGATTCGTTCCAGGTGCTGCTCGTGCGCAATCTGCAACAACTCCGGTAGCAGCTGCGGCGGCAGGTTGTCGGTGACAAAGAACCCGATGTCCTCAAGCGCACGGGCAGCGGTGGAGCGCCCGGCCCCCGACATGCCAGTGAGCAGTACGACGTCCATCAGGTGCGCCCTTCGTCGAGAATCTCGCCCGTCGATGCATCGAATGCTGGCAATGCAGCGATGGGCTTGGCAAGTGAATCCTGGATGGATGCCACCAATTTAGGTCCGAAACCGGGAAGTGCCAGCAATTCCTCGGCGGAAGCTGCGCGTATGCGTCTCACACTCTTGAAGGCCTTGAGCAGCTCCTGCTTACGGGTTTCACCGAGACCGGGAATGGCGTCGAGCGCTGAGGCAGCACTGCGCTTGGCCCGGCGCTGCACCTGGTGGGCCAGCGCGAAACGGTGCGCCTCATCGCGTGCACGTTGCAGCAGGTACAGCGCCTCGCTGCTGCGCGAAAGGATGACGGGATACGGCTGGTCAGCAGACCAGATCTCCTCCAGGCGCTTGGCCAGACCCACCACAGGGATGTCCGCTCGACCGATCTCGAGCAATGCCTGCCTGGCCGCTGCCACCTGCGGTCGTCCACCATCGATGACGAGCAGCCCGGGCTGGTAGGAGAAGGTGCGTTGCTCCCCGGTGTCAACATGCGTGAATCGGCGCTTCACCACCTCCGCCACCGAGGCAACATCGTCATTGCCGCGGCCATGCCTGATCACGAAACGGCGGTAGTCGCGCTTTCTGGGCAGTGCATCCTCGAAGACCACCAGCGAAGCCACGACATCGTCACCTTGCAGGTGCGAGACATCGATGCATTCGAGACGCAGCGGGGCCTCCGGCAGCCGCAGCGCAGCCTGCAGTTCCGCCAGAGCCCGACTGCGCGATGTGAGATCGGTGGCCCGAGTGAGCTTGGCACGCACCAGGGACTGCTCAGCATTCCTCTGCACGGTGTTCATGAGCATGCGCTTGTCACCGCGCTGGGGCACCCGCAGCTCGACCGCGCCGCCGCGCCGCGCCGCCAGCCACTGCTCGAGCGCCGCCCCATCCGTCGGCTCCACAGGCACCAGCACCAGTCGTGGCACGTATTCACCCGACTCACCCCCGTACACGCGTTCGCAGATCTGCGCGATGAGCTCCTCGGTGCTGGATTCGAGGGGACGCTCGAGCACGAATCCCCGCTGTCCGCGAATGCGCCCTTGCCGCACGTGGAAAAGTTGCACCGCAGCCTGCAGATCATCCTCGGCCAGGCCAATGAGATCGGCATCGACGTGCTCCTCAAGCACTACTGCGTGCTTGCCCAGCACGCTGTCGAGCGCAGCCAGATCATCACGCAAACGAGCGGCTAGTTCGTACTGCTCATTGGCTGCCGCCGTCTGCATGTCTTCGCGGAGCCGACGCAGCGTGCCTGTGGTGTTGCCGTCCAGGAACCCGGCGAGGTCGAGGGCGATGGCACGGTGCGACTCGACGTCTATGCGGCCCACGCAGGGTGCACTGCACTTCTCTATGTAGCCCAGCAGGCAAGGGCGGTCGCTGAGTTGTGCACGTCGGAAGACCGAGGCCTTGCAGGTGCGGATGGGGAACACCCGCAGCAGCAGGTCCAGGCTTTCCCGGATGGCCCAGGCCTGCACATAGGGCCCGAAATAGCGGATGCCTTTGCGACGCTCGCCGCGCAGCACCTGGGCTCGCGGGAACTCCTCGTTCATGGTGATGGCCAGCCACGGGTAGGACTTGTCGTCCCGGAAGCGCACGTTGTATCGGGGATCGAATTCCTTGATCCACTGCCACTCCAGCTGCAGCGCCTCCACCTCCGTCTGCACGACCACCCAGTCCACGGCATTCGCGGCATTGACCATGGCCAAGGTGCGCGGGTGCAGCTGCGCAGGATCCTGGAAGTACGAGACCAGCCGCGAGCGCAGGCTGCGTGCCTTGCCCACGTACAGCACCGTGCCGCGTGCATCGCGGAAGCGGTAGACGCCGGGTTGGTCAGGGATGTCACCGGTCCGCGGTCGGTAGGTGGAGGGGTCAGCCATCACGTCACCAGCAGTGGCTTCAGGAATCTCCCGGTGTGACTGACGGGAGACGAGGCCACATCCTCGGGCCTGCCCGTGGCGATCACGGCACCACCGCCATCACCGCCTTCGGGGCCCATGTCGATCACCCAGTCAGCACTCTTGATGACATCGAGGTTGTGCTCGATCACGATCACCGTGTTGCCCTTGTCGACGAGCGACTGCAGCACGAGCAGCAATTTGCGGATGTCCTCGAAATGCAGACCGGTCGTTGGTTCGTCAAGCACATACACGGTGCGACCGGTGGACCGCTTCTGCAGCTCGGCCGCCAGTTTCACGCGCTGGGCCTCACCACCGGAAAGGGTGGTTGCCGGTTGTCCCAGACGCACGTAGCCCAAGCCCACGTCGGCCAGTGTCTGCAGATGACGGGCGATGCCGGTGATGGGAGCGAAGAACTGGAGGGCCTCAGCAATGGGCATGTCGAGCACTTGTGCGATGGTCTTGCCCTTGTAGTGCACTTCCAGGGTCTCGCGGTTGTAGCGCGCACCGTGGCAGACCTCGCAGGGCACGTAGACATCGGGCAGGAAATTCATCTCGATACGGATGGTGCCGTCGCCTGAACACGACTCACAGCGTCCACCCTTGACATTGAAGGAGAACCGGCCCTGCTGGTACCCGCGGATCTTGGCTTCCGCCGTCTCGGCGAAGAGCTTGCGCACGTGGTCGAAGACCCCGGTGTAGGTGGCGGGATTGGAGCGCGGCGTGCGGCCGATGGGGCTCTGATCGACGTGCACCACCTTGTCGAGCTGATCCATGCCCTTGATGCGCTTGTGCCGGGCCGGCACCGAATGCGCGCCATTGAGTTCGCGGGCCAGAGCGGCGTACAGCACATCGTTGACGAGGGTGGACTTACCCGAGCCGCTCACCCCGGTGACCGCCGTGAACACGCCCAGTGGGAAATCGACATCCACGTGCTTGAGATTGTGCTCCGCAGCACCCTCCACGCGGAGCATGCGCCCCGGATCCACAGGACGTCGCGCGAGCGGCACCTCAAGTGAGAGCGCACCGGACATGTACTGGCCGGTGAGGCTCCGGGGATTGGTGATGAGATCCTCATAGGTTCCCGACACCACGACCTCACCGCCGTGTTCACCGGCGCCGGGGCCTATGTCAACGATCCAATCTGCAGTGCGGATGGTGTCCTCGTCATGCTCGACCACGATCAGCGTGTTGCCGAGGTCACGCAGCCGGATGAGGGTCTCGATGAGCCGATGGTTGTCGCGCTGGTGCAGGCCGATGCTGGGCTCGTCCAGGACGTAGAGCACACCGGTGAGGCCCGATCCGATCTGGGTCGCCAGACGAATGCGCTGGGCTTCGCCGCCCGCCAGGGTGCCTGCCGCGCGGTCGAGGCTGAGATAGTCCAGGCCCACGGCGATGAGAAAGGCCAACCGTTCGTTGACCTCCTTCAGCAGACGCTCGGCGATGACCTTCTCGCGCTTGGAAAGCCTGAGCTTGCCCAGGAATTGCGCACAGTCGGCGATGGACATAGCGGAGACATCGGCAATCGACCTGCCACCCAGCTTGACCGAGAGGATAAGCGGCTTGAGCCGGCGCCCCTCGCAGGCCGAACAGGGCACGATCCGCATGAAGCTCTCATAGCGCTCGCGCCCGGTGTCCGATTCCGATTCCTTGTGCTTGCGCTCCACGAAGGGCAGTACGCCTTCGAAACCTGAACTGTATGCACGCATGCGACCGAAGCGATTGCGGTAACGCACATGCACTTCATGCTCGTGGCCATTGAGGATGGCATTGCGGACCTTGGCCGGCAGCTTCTTCCACGGTGTCGCCAGATCGAAGCCCAGCTCATCGGCCAGCCCCTGCAGCAGGCGCTGGAAGTACTCGTAGACATGGCCCCCCGACCATGGTGCGATCGCGCCCTCCGCAATGGAGGCTTCGTCGTCGGGGATCACGAGATCCGGGTCCACCTCCAGTTGGGTGCCGAGGCCGGTGCATTCGGGACAGGCCCCGAATGGGGAGTTGAAGGAGAAGGAGCGCGGTTCCAAGGCCTCGAAGGAGAGCCCGTCGCGGGGACAGGCCAGGTGTTCGGACAGGATGCGCTCTCGCGTGGGGTCGCCCTCCGGGAGATCCACGAACTCCAGCACCACGTTGCCGCTCCCCAGGCCCAGGGCAGTTTCGACGGAATCGTTGATGCGCTTACGGGCTGCTGCCTTGACAGTGAGCCGGTCGACCACCACTTCGATGGTGTGCTTCTCCTGCTTCTTCAGGGTCGGCACTTCGGCGATGGCATACACCGTGCCGTCCACTCGAACGCGTGCGTATCCCTGCACACCCAGCGCACGCACCAGGTCCACGTACTCGCCTTTGCGTTCGCGGACAACCGGTGCCAACACCTGAAAACGCGTGCCCTCCGCGATCTCCAGGATCTGGTCGACGATCTGCTCGGCACTCTGCTTGCTGATGGGATCACCGCACACCGGACAATGCGGCTGACCGACGCGCGAATACAGCAGTCGCAGGTAGTCGTGAACCTCGGTGATGGTGCCCACCGTCGAACGCGGATTGCGGGAGGTCGCCTTCTGGTCAATGGATACAGCGGGCGAGAGGCCCTCGATGAAATCGACGTCGGGCTTGTCCATCTGACCGAGGAACTGCCGTGCGTAGACGCTCAGCGACTCCACATAGCGCCGTTGGCCTTCAGCGAAGATGGTGTCGAAGGCCAGACTGGACTTGCCGGAACCCGACAATCCGGTGAACACGACAAGCGAGTCGCGCGGAATGCTCAAGGAGACGTTCTTGAGATTGTGCTCGCGTGCACCCCGCACTACGACGTGTGAATGCTCCACGGCCTACTGCTCCGTTTCAACGATGATCTCATCGGCGCCGCCGGCACGTCGCCGCCGTGCATCTACGCCCAGTGAGAGGACCGCGGTGACAAGCAGCACCGAGCCGATGACGAGCAGCGAGGCGCCGGTGGAAATGACCGGAGCGGAATGCCACCAGAGTTCATGCACTGCGTGCAGCATGAGCTTCACGCCGATGAAGGCGAGCACCACGGCCAGGCCACGCGCCAGGAAGATGAGTCGGTCGAGCAGCCCCTGCACCAGGAAGAACAGCTGACGCAGGCCCATGAGCGCGAAGGCATTGGAAGCCAGAACCAGGAAGCCTTCGTGGGTGAGGCCGAGGATGGCGGGAATGGAGTCCAGGGCGAAGAGCAGGTCGGTGGTGCCGATGGCCACCATCACCAGAGCCAGGGGCGTCAGGTGCCGCACATTCTCGAGATGAATGGTGAGGCGGTGCCCCGCGTAGTCCTCTGTGACGGGAACCACCCGCCTGACCCAGCGGATGAGCCGTCCCTCGGCCTGCTCGGCCGGTTCCTCCTCCTTGGCCACGTGCCATGCAGTCCAGATCAGGAAGGCGCCGAAGACCAGGAAACTGCCCACGAAACGGTTGATGAGCGTGGTGCCGGCGGCGATCATGACCGCGCGAAGGAAGAGCGCAATGGCGATGCCAAGCAGCAGGGCCCGGTGCCAGGTCTCCTTGGGCACATTGAATGAGGTGAGGATGACCAGGAACACGAAGAGGTTGTCGATGCTCAGGCTGTACTCGGTGACGTAGCCAGCTACGAACTGGGTGGCGAATTCGCTCCCCCACTGCCAGTAGACCCAGACGCCGAAGAGGGCGGCAATGCCGATGTAGAAGGCGATCCATTTGGCAGCCTGGGCCACGGTGAATTCGCTCTTCTGACGATCGGCCAGCAGGAAGTCGAAGATGAACATGCCCGTGATGATGGCGATGAGCACGCCCCACTGCGCGTTTGTGACATTCATTTGATGGCCGCCTGCATCCCTCGGAGTTCCCGTTTCAATTCGTTGACTTCATCCCGGTACCGCGCCGCGATCTCGAACTGCAGTTCCGCAGCTGCCGCATGCATGGCCGAGGTGAGCTCCTCGATCTCGGCCACCAGATCCTGCACGGCGGTGTTGGTTCCACGAACCTTGACGCCGCGAGCTGCCCTGGCCTCTGCCAGGAGCGAGGCGGTGTCCTCATCCTCGCGGCTGATGGTGTCGGTGATGTCCGCGATCTTCTTGCGCAGGGGCGTGGGGTCGATGCCGTTGTCCTGATTGAACTGCAACTGCTTGTCGCGGCGTCGGTTGGTCTCGGATATGGCCTGCTCCATGGCCGGCGTGGTGGCGTCCGCGTACATGATGACCTGGCCGCTCACATTTCGTGCGGCGCGGCCGATGGTCTGTATCAGCGAAGTGGCCGAGCGCAGGAAACCCGCCTTGTCGGCATCCAGGATGGCCACCAGGGACACCTCCGGCAGGTCAAGACCCTCTCTCAGCAGGTTGATGCCCACAAGCACGTCGACAATGCCGAGCCGCAGCTCTCGCAGCAGCTCGACGCGACGAAGGGTGTCGACCTCGGAATGCAGGTACTGCACCTTCACCCCTCGCTCCAGCAGATAGTCAGTGAGGTCCTCGCTCATCTTCTTGGTGAGTGTGGTCACTAGGACACGCTCACCGCGTTCGACCCGGAGGTGCACCTCATGCAGGAGGTCGTCGATCTGTCCTTTGGTGGGCTTGACGATGATCTGGGGGTCGATGAGACCGGTAGGACGGATCACCTGCTCGACGACGTCACCCTTCACCCGCTCCAATTCGAAGGAACCCGGCGTGGCGGAGAGATACAGCGTCTGGCCTATGCGTTCCTGGAACTCTGTGAACTTCAAGGGCCGGTTGTCCATGGCGCTGGGCAGTCGGAAGCCATGCTCGACCAAGGTGCGTTTGCGGCTCATGTCGCCCTCGTACATGGCCCCGATCTGGGGGATGGTCACGTGCGACTCGTCCACGACCAGCAGGAAGTCCTCAGGGAAATAGTCGAGCAGGCAATTGGGCGGGGTTCCCGGACCACGGCCGTCGATGGATCGCGAGTAGTTCTCGATGCCCCGGCACTGACCGGTCTCGGCCAGCATCTCCAGATCGAAGGTGGTGCGCATCTTGAGCCGCTGTGCTTCCAGCAGCTTCCCCTGCCGCTCGAAGGACTGCAGCTGCTCGCGCAGCTCGTCCTCGATCTCCGACATGGCTCGGGCCATGCGTTCCTCACCGGCGACGTAGTGGGTTGCTGGGAACACATGAATGGACTCGTCCTCATGCATGATCTCGCCCGTGATCGGGTGCAGGGTCATGAGGCGCTCGATGCGCTCGCCGAAGAACTCGATGCGGATGGCGTTCTCCTCATAGACCGGGAAGATCTCGACCGTGTCACCACGTGCACGGAAACTGCCGCGCTCGAAGGCGATGTCGTTCCGCGAGTACTGGATATCAACGAAGCGGTGCAGCAGCTGGTCGCGCTCGATCTCATCACCGACGGAGAGACGCACCATGCGGTCGATGTACTCCTGGGGCGTACCCAGCCCGTAGATGCAGGAGACCGTGGCCACGACCACGACATCACGGCGGGTCAACAGGGAATTGGTTGCGGAATGCCGCAGCCGCTCGACCTCCGCGTTGATCGCGGAGTCCTTCTCGATGAAGGTATCCGTTTGCGGTACGTAGGCCTCTGGCTGGTAGTAGTCGTAGTAGGACACGAAGTACTCGACCGCGTTGTTGGGCAGCAATTCCCGCAGTTCCTGCGCCAGCTGCGCGGCCAGCGTCTTGTTGGGTGCCATCACCAAGGTGGGGCGCTGCAACTGTTCGATCACCCAGGCCGTGGTCGCGGATTTGCCGGTGCCGGTGGCGCCCAACAGCACCACATCCCTGGCGCCGGCGTTGATGCGACGCGTGATCTCCGCTATGGCAGCGGGTTGATCACCGTTCGGCCGGTACTCGCTGATGACCTGCAGGGGATGGACGTTGCGACGCAGGTCAGACTGTGCGCGCGCCATCCTGAACGTCCTTCCACAGGCGCTGCACCTGACGGCGCAGCGATTCGAGATCACCGTTGTTGCTGATCACATGTTGTGCGTGTTCACGGTAGGCCAGCGCCCCGGGCGCTGCCGCGATGCGCGCGTAGATGTCGGCATCCTGCATGCCCCGCTCCCGCAAGCGGCTCACGCGAACGCCTTCATCGGCTTCCACACATATGACAACGTCTCCGTATTCCGGAGTCGGTGGCAGAGGGATCTCGAAGACCAGCACTTCGTCCGGAGCGGTGGCACGACGCAGCTCTGTCATGCGCTCCCACACCATGGGATGCAGCACCGCTTCCAGCCGCCGCAGCACCGCATCGTCGCCGAACACCCGTCGTGCGACATCGGCGCGGGTGAGCGGCGCTTGTAGGCCGACGGCACGTCCGACCAGGTCCTGAACCTCTGCGCGTTCATACAGGCCATGCACGATCTCATCGGCGTCGACGCGCCGGGCGCCGAACTCCGTCAGCATGAGTGCCACGGAGGACTTGCCGCAGCCGATACCACCGGTCAGTATGACAATCACGTGACGAATGTAATGGGCGGATGCGAACGCCGGAAAAACGAACCGGCGGCCCCCCTCAGGGGACCGCCGGACCGTGTCAGCGTTGGCTTC
>JAKAIC010000057.1 GCA_021814565.1 Actinomycetes bacterium
CCTTCGGTTTCGGCCTCGGCAACTTTGTGGGTCGGGTCGGTGATGCGGGAGGCCCCTCGCTCTCCTACGCCACCTACATCGCGCCCGCGCTGTTGGCCACCAGCGCCATGAACGGTGCCATTGCCGACTCCATGTGGAATGTCTTCTTCAAGATGCACTTCGGCAAGTTCTACAACGCGGTCATGGCCACTTCGCTGGGAGCGCTGGACACGGCGGCCGGGGAGATCGGTTGGGCCATGATCCGTGGCGCCTGCTACGCAGTGGGCTTCCTATGCGTCGTGACGCCGTTGCACCTGGTGCCCAGCGCCTGGGCCCTGCTGGCCATCCCTGCAGCGGCGCTCGTCGCCTTCGGCTTCGCATCCGCCGGCATGGCCATCACGTCATACATGCGCTCCATGCAGCAGCTCAACTGGGTGAACTTCTGGTTGCTGCCGATGTTCCTGTTCTCCGGAGCCTTCTTCCCCATCGACCGCTATCCGTGGTTGCTGCAGCACATCATCGAGGCGCTCCCCCTTTGGCAGGCGATCGCCATGCTGCGGGCACTGATGTACGGCCAGATGAACGCCTCGCTGCTGGGTCACGTGGCCTATTTCCTGATCTTCTGCGTGGTGGGCCTGTACTTCACCACGCGTCGGCTCAATGCGCTGTTCCTGCGCTAGTCGCTCAGGACCAGACGGCGGACTCCACCAGCTGCTCAAGCCGTTCGCGCAGCGCGGGTGTGAGTTCCAGCATCCCCGTTCCCTGTGATTTGGAGAGCTTCTGGCCCGCATCATCGGTGACTAGATGGTGATGCCGGATCTCCGCTCGCAGGAACGGAGAATCAGGCAGGAAGCGAGCCAGCCACAACTGCAGTTCGGTCGAGGGCCTCAGGTCCTCGCCGCGGACGATGTGCGTGACGCCCAGCTCATGGTCGTCGATGATGGAGGTGAGTTGATAGGCAGGCAGGTCCTCACGTCGCCACAACGGCGTATCGCCCATGGCCACAACCTCGGGGTCGGCGCCAGCCGGAATGCGCACCCGCACCAGTGTCTTGCGGGGAACGAAGGGCAGGCGCTTGTCGGCGCACCCCTTCTCGCATCGGGCGTCGCGTCCCAGATCGCGTCGAGAACAGCGACATACGAAGGCCGGCAGCCCGGCGCCGATCATGTCGGTGAGCGCGTCGTAGTAGTGATCGGCGCGTTCCTCGGGAGATGGCAGGAGCTCGTATTCGGCCATGGATTGTGGGCCGATGCTCCAGCAGATGCCGAGCCATTGCAGGCAGCGGAAGATGTCGGCCACGTATTCGGGCCGCAGGCGGAAGGCGTCCATGTCGTCGATGCGCAGGGCGATGTCGGCAGAGTGTTCCGAGGCCAGCCGCTGAATGAGCAGGAAATTCAGCAGGTTTCCCGCATGCAGGAAGCCGCTCGGTGTCGGTGCGATGCGGGTCAACGCGTGCCCTGTCTCAGTAGTCATTGGGCAGACCCTTCGCGAAGGAAACTCCGGCAAGGAAGGCATCAGCCCGCGCGTTGTCGGGGAAACGGTTGATCAACTGCGCGAACTCACGACCGTGGTCCGCGCGCAGCAGGTGGGCCAGTTCATGCACCACAATGGCATCGATCACGTACTGCGGTGCGCGGCGCAGTTTCGAGGAGATGCGGAGGGAGCGATCCACTGACGAGCAGGATCCCCACCGTCGTTCCTGTGGGGCCCAAACCACCGATGACGGCTCCGGCGCCTCGGGCAGGAACTCCATGCGCAGCCACAGGGCCCGGGCGAGAAGTTCCTCATCGCTGGGCGTCGAGGATTCACGCCGCAAGCGCGTGATGAGTTCGCGTGCGTGCTGCTCCACATCACGATTAGACATCCACTGCGGCGCGCTCACGACGAAGACATCGCCTTCGCGATGCACCGCGATCGACTTCCTGCGCCGCGCAGAACGACGGACCTCGATGCGCTCGGCAGGAGGTCCGTCATTCATGTGCTCAGGATGTCATGCCTTGTCGGGCTCCTTGGTCATGAAGGTCTTGGCCAACTGCTGCGGCATGCTCTCGTAGCCCCGCGGCGTGCGGGTGAAACGGCCGGTGCCGTGCGACAGCGAGCGCAGGGCCGTGGAGTAGGTAACGAGCTCCAGGTCCGGAACCTCTGCCGACACCACCGAACGCCCGGATGATGCCGCCGGTTGGGTTCCGGTGACCCGGCCGCGCCGGGTGGGGATATCGCTGAGCACCGCACCGACGTAGTTGTCGTCCACCTCCACCTCGATGCTGGAGACGGGTTCCAGCAGGCCCACCCCGGTCCTAGCGGCGGCGTCCTGCAGCGCCAGCTGGCCGGCATGCTGGAAGGCCATGTCCGAGGAGTCCACGGTGTGCGACTTGCCGTCCTGCAGCCGGACCCGCAGGTCCACCACGTGGTAGCCCGCTGCCAGACCGCGCTCGAGTTGGGCGCGAATGCCCTTCTCCACCGACGGGATGTACTGGCGCGGCACCGCTCCACCCACCACTTCGTCCACGAATTCGAAGCCGGAGCCGTGCGGCAGCGCTTCAACCATGATGTCGCAGACGGCGTACTGGCCATGGCCCCCGGATTGCTTGACCAGGCGGCCGTGCCCGACGGCGTTTCCAAGTAGCGTCTCGCGCAGTGGCACCTTGAAGGGCACGGCATCCACGGCCACTCCGAATCGCGTCTTGAGACGGTCCAGCAGTACGTCGAGGTGCGCCTCGCCGAGGGTCCAGAGCACGGTCTGGTTGGTCTCCTGCGGTCGCTCCATGCGCACGCTGGGGTCCTCAATGATGAGCCGGTGCAGGCCCTGCGCCAGCTTGTCCTCGTCCTGTTTGTTGTGGGCGACCACTGCCATCGGATGCAGCGGCACCGGCATCACCCAGGCGGGCATGATGACGGGCTTCTCCTTTGACGACAGGGTGTCGCCCGTCTCCGCTCGGCTCAGTCGTGCCACTGCCACCAGATCGCCGGCAATGCCCACGGCCAGCGGGCGAAGCATTTTGCCCAAGGGGCTGGAGAGCGCGCCGACCTTCTCGTCGAGGTCGTGGTCCTCATGCCCGGAATCCTTGCTGAAATGACCGGAGACGTGCACGACATCCTCGGCCCGCATGGTTCCGCTGAAGATGCGCACCAGCGAGATACGCCCGAGATACGGATCAGAGGTGGTCTTCACCACCTCGGCGACCAGCGGCCCGTTGGCATCGGCGTGCAGGGCCACCGGCGAATCGCTGGTGATGGAGTGCAGGGCGGGAATGGAGTGAAGCACGGGCGACGGGAAGCCGCTCACGATGAGGTCGAGGATCTCCTCAACGCCGTAGCCCGCCGGCTGCGTGGTGGAGAAGAGGACGGGGTGGAAGCGGGCGTGGGCCACCGCCTTGACCACGTCGGCACGGGCCGCGCTGCTGTCGATCTCGTCACCGGAGAGATACTGCTCCATCAGTGCCTCGTCGTCGGCTTCGGCGATGATGGCCTCGATGAGTGCGGCTCGCAGTTCCGCAGCCTCTGCCTTCTCGGCATCGGTGGCGGGACGCGCCGTGTGCTTGCCGGCGGCATGGTTGTGCACCTGCTGGGTGAGCAGATCGAAGACGTTCTCCCCCATGGGCAGCTCGAAGGTGACGACTCCTGAGCCCAGGGCAGCGCGAAGTTCCTCGGCACGGGTGGCGGTGGCTGCGCGTGGCGCGTCGATCTTGGTGACGACGATCGCTCGCGGCATCTCGACCTTGGCGCATTCCTCCCACAACAGCCGGGTGTTGCCGTCGAAGCCGGAATCAGCCGTGACAACAAAAAGCGCGGCATCAGCCGCGCGCAGACCGGCACCTACTTCGCCGGCGAAATCCGCATATCCGGGCACGTCGATGAGGTTCAGCCGGGTGCCCTGGTAATCGAAGGCGGCCACCGCCAGGTTCACTGACCGCTGCTGGCGCTTCTCCGCTTCGTCGTAGTCGCTGGCGGTGCTGCCGTCGGCGATGTTGCCCGCACGCGAAATCTGGCCCGCAGCCAGCAGCATCGACTCCAGGAGAGTGGTCTTTCCCGACCCGGAGGGACCAATGAGCACCACGTTGCGAATGGCTTCGGTGCTTGCGGGTGGATTCATGGGTGCGACTTTGTCAGCCATGGGACTCCTTGTTCGCGTCGGGACTGGGTCCTCCGAGCCTCTACCCGAAATGCGGTGAATTCAAGGGTCCTGCGACTACTCCGGCAGCAGACTGGCGATGAGCTCGGCGGCCGACCAACCGTCGGGGAAACGTTCCAGCATTTCGCTCACCCCGGCGCCGCTCGAGCCCAGGGTGAGCAGGGGCGCCTCGCGGTAACCGTCAGCACGCTCCTGGCCCAGCCCCACCGCCGCCATCAGGCCGTTGCACAGGCACAGTCGATCCACCAGCTCGGCGGCATCGCCGCCCTTGTCAAGGTACTTGTGATCAGGCTCGGACGCGCAGATATAGCGGACCCGGCCCTCGCTGTCGATCTTGGGGGTGCGCAGGTAGGACAGGTCGCACAGGCGCGGCCGTGCCTGGTAGGTGGCGCGGCTGCCGATGGTGGCTTCCACTTCCACCACCTTGAAGGGAAAGCCCGTGGGAGAGGCGCGGTGGTCGGTGCGCACCACCAGGTTGTTGAAACGCGCCTTGTCCAGCATCTGTTCGCGCAGGTCCTCCCGCAGCCCGGAATCCGAGGACATGGCGAACAGCGAACCGATCTGCACGCCCTTGGCGCCGTGACGGATGGCGTCCTGCAGGCCCTCTGCAGTGGCCCGTCCCCCTGCCAGCCAGAAGGGCAGGCCGATGGCCCGCATCTTCTCCAGGTTCACCTCGTCGAGTGGGCCGTAGCCGGTCTCGGTGTCCTGCATCCGCCGCGGCGGCGCGTTGTGGCCACCCGCGCTGTGGTGCTCGACCACGAAACCATCTGGTCGGGTATCGGAGGACCGGGCCAGATAGCCGGCGAGCGTTTCCGAGGTGACGATGGCGAGGAAGGCCGGTCTGGGCAGCAGGGGCCGCTCCCCGAAGGTGACCGTTGCGTCGAAGGCCAGTCGAGGCGTCTCCATGCCCTCCGGCAGTATGGCGTCCACCCCGACCGAACCCACGCGACCGGCCGCGAAGTCGTCCATCAGCTTGGGGATCTCACGCGGAATGCCTGCGCCCATGATGACGGTGTCGGCACCTGCCAGCATGGCGCCGAACATGGCGGCCGGCGTGGCCATCTGCAGTTTGGTGAGGAAGTTGATGCCGACGCGACCACCGGACTGCTTGGCCAGCCAAACCTCGGCGAAGTTGGCCGCCACTGCCAGCATCTCGTGCTTGGGATTGCGCTCGATGGTGGTCTTGGGAATGGGGCGGTAGGGCCTGCCCGCTCGCCCGTGGGGCAGGAAGTAGGTGGTGAGCAGTTCCTCGGCGATGGCCGGGTAGGGGAAGGCTGCCAGCGCGCGACGCATGTGACCGTCAATGTCGCCGTTCTGCAGACGTCGGGCCATGACGGCGTCGAGTGCCGTGCCGGAGACGATGCCGAGTTGTCCGGCGGCCGCTACGGCGTAGGCCAGATGCCAGTCGGAAACCGCCACACCCATGCCGCCCTGAATGATCGTGGGCAGGGTCGCTGCTCTGCTCATGGACGCTCCCATCAGAAACCTACGGAGGCGTATCTTACGGGACCGTAGGTTACGGACTCGTCGGTAACGACGGGCGCGCCAGGCCCTGCAGGCTGCTTCAGGCCCAACGCAGCGGGGAATGCCCGGCCGCCTCCAGTGCACGGTTGACCCCACTGAAGGGGCGGCTGCCGAAGAAGCCACGATGCGCGGAAAGCGGTGAAGGATGCGCCGAAGCGATAACCGCTGCACCCGGGAAGAAGTCGCGCGTCGCCTGAGCGTCATTCCCCCAGAGCACGACTGCGTCCGGCTCCACTGCACGGAGCACCAATTCGGTGATGGCTTCCCAGCCCCGTCCACGATGGGACCCGGGCTGACCGGCACGAACCGTCAGCACGCGGTTCAGCAGCAGCACGCCCTGCTCCACCCAGTCGCTGAGATCGCCACGGGTTCGGGTGAAGCCGAGATCGTCTTGCAGCTCGCGGAAGATGTTGGCCAGGCTCTTGGGGAGCGGGTGCACAGCCTCAGGAACTGAGAAGGCCAGCCCGTGGGCGTGACCCGGCGTGGGATAGGGGTCCTGACCCACAATGACCACCCGCACCGCGTCCCGGGGCACGGCGAGCGCATGGAAGACGTCGGGCCGCGCCGGCCAGGTGTCCGGCTCACAGCGGGCGAGCAGGGCCTGCACCGCCTGGCGTTGCGGCGCCAGCAGCTCGCGCCATGAATCGTGGATCCAGCGGTCCACTACGGGAGCAGTCCCACATGGGCCAAGGCGGCCATCACCACCCGGTCCTGTCCCCCGGTCATCTCCGCTCGCACCGCCTCTGACGCACACTCCTCCGGTGTGAGCCAGGTGAACTCCAGCGCCCCTTGCGAGGGCACGCATTCGCCGTCGCAGGGCACCACGAAGGCGAGGGCCACGGCGTGTTGGCGTGGGTCGTGGAAACCGGTGACCGTGGCATCGGGGAAGTACTCGTTGATTGCGAAGGGCTGGATGGAGGCACCCAACCGCGGCAGGGCGAGATTGCCGAGGTCCTTCTCCAGGTGGCGCACGATCGCGTCCCGAATGCGTTCGCCGTACTGCACGCGCCCGGAGACGATGGCACGGCTGATGGATCCGTCGGGCATGGCCCGCAGCAGCAGCCCGATGTGGGTGACGGCACCCACGGAGTTCACCATGACCGGTACCGCATCGACGTAGAGAATGGGCAGCCGTTCGCGAGCGCTTTCCAGATCCTCGCGCGAGAGCCAGCCGGCGCGGGCATCGACGTCAATGTTCACCAGCCCATTGTGGCCGTTCGCCCTGCGGCAGGCGAGCATTCGCTGATCAGCGCGTCAGTTCGTAACAGGCGACGGCGGCGGCGGCGGCGACATTCAGCGAATCCACGCCGTGCGCCATGGGGATGCGCACCCGGTGAGAGCAGGCGGACAGGGCGAGTGGCGAGAGGCCGCTGCCCTCCGTCCCCAGCATCAGGGCCAGCGGCTGCGAGCGCAGCCCGGAAGCGAGCTGGCGGATGTCGAGGGCGTCCGCTGCCGGTGTGAGTGCCAGCGTGCGGATGCCAGCGGCGTGCAGCGTGGCGAGATCACCCGGCCAGGCCATGCGCGTCCAGGGAATCGAGAAGACCGCGCCCATGGAAACTTTGATCGAGCGTCGGTACAGGGGGTCGGCGCAGGCCGGCGTGAGCAGCACGGCATCGATCTCGAATGCCGCCGCAGATCGCATGATGGCGCCGATGTTGGCGTGATCCACCACGTCCTCCACGATTACCAGGCGCCGCGCTCCGACAAGCAGTGTGTCGAGTACTGGTGCCTCCGGTCGCTGGAAGGCCGCCAGTGCCCCGCGGTGCACGTGAAAACCGGTGATGCGTTCCATCTCGGTTTCATCGGCCTCGCCGATCAGCTCGGCGGGCACGCCCGCCGCCAGCAGCCCGGGGATCCAGCGCGCTGCAGTGATGGCGCTTCGCAAGAGGTGACCGGCAAGCAGCGCACGGCGGATGGTCTTCTCGCCCTCCGCGATGTAGATGCCGCGTTCCACCTCAAACCGCGAACGCCACTGCACATCGGTGAGGGAGGCGAAGTCCTGGAGGTCGATCATGGCGAGGCGTTGCTGGCGAGCTGCGCCCAGTAGCGACGTCCGCCCTCGGCCTCGCGACTGAACAACTGCAACGGCAGGCCGAAGGCCAGACTCAACTGCTCAGAGCTGAGTGCCTGTGCGATGGGACCTGCCGATACCACTCGACCGTCACGCAGCAGCAGCGCATGGGTGACACCGGCGGGGATCTCCTCCACGTGATGCGTGACCAGCACCAGTGCCGGCGAGCTGGGATCGTTGGCGAGATATCCAAGGCGGTTGACCAGATCCTCACGGCCACCGAGATCGAGGCCGGCCGCGGGCTCGTCCAGTAGGAGCAATTCGGGATCGGCCATCTGCGCGCGCGCGAGCTGGACACGCTTGCGTTCACCTTCCGACAGCGTGCCGAAGCTGCGTGTTGCGAGCGGTGCGGCGCCCCAGGCCTCGAGCAGGGCCAGGGCACGGGTGGTGTCGAGTTCCGCGTACTCCTCGTGCCAGGTGCCCAACATGGCGTAGGCGCCGGTGCGCACCACATCGAGCACCAGTTCGTCGTCCGGCAGTGCCTGGGCAAGTGCGGAGGAGGCAACACCGATACGCGGCCGCAACTCGAACACATCGGTGAGACCAAGCAGATCGTCGAGGATGGCGGCCACGCCTGAGGTCGGATGCATGAGCGTGGCGGCGATGGCCAGCAGCGTGGTCTTGCCGGCGCCGTTGGGGCCCAGCACCACCCAGCGCTCGCCCTCACCGACCGACCAGTTCACGTCATCAAGAATGTGTTTGCCAGCACGAAGTACGGTAACGCCTGCAAACTCGATGACCACGCGCGCAGCCTACGTGAGGCCACCAGTAGCCGTCCTATAGCCTTCCCACCATGCCCGCTGGCCCCACTCCCCTGCTCATCGTGATGGACGTCGACAGCACGGTGATCGAGCAGGAGGTGATCGAACTCATCGCCGCTCACGCCGGTGTCGAGGAGCGTGTGCGTGCCGTCACGGAGGCGGCGATGCGCGGCGAACTGGATTTTGCAGCCTCGCTGCGCGCGCGTGTGGCGTTGTTGCGGGGTCTGCCCGTGTCCGTGCTGGACGAGGTTCGGGCAGCAGTGTGCCTCACCCAGGGTGCCACCGAGCTGGTGCGGTCGCTTCATGCCGACGGGCACTTGGTGGCGCTGGTGTCGGGCGGCTTCGACGTCGTGGTCGGTGACATCGCGCGTGCCGTCGACGCGGATCACTATCGCGCGAACACGCTGGACATCAGCGATGGCCGACTCACCGGACAGGTGCAGGGCGAGATCGTCGATCGAGCCGTCAAGGCGCGCATGTTGCGTGAATTCGCCCAGCTGCACGCCATTCCGCTGAGCCGCACGGTGGCTGTCGGCGACGGTGCCAATGATCTGGACATGATGCGCGAGGCCGGACTGGGCATTGCCTTCTGCGCCAAGCCCATTGTGCAGGAAGCGGCCGACCGCGCCATCAACGTGCGTGACCTGCGACTGGTACTGGACGAGATCGCGCTTCACTTCGGCTGATGTCGACGGCTGGCGCCGGCATCAGCCTGGCGTCCGGGGTTCAGCCAGCGATGGCGTGCACGCCACCGTCGACGTGGACGATCTCACCGGTGGTCTTGGGGAACCAGTCACTCATGAGGGCGACGCAGGCCCGTGCAGAGGGTTCGGTGTCCTCGAATTCCCAACCGATGGGGGCCCGCGTGCTCCACACGTTCACAATCGATTCGAAACCGGGAATCGACTTGGCCGCCATGCTGCCCAGCGGCCCGGCAGCCACCAGATTGCAACGGATGTTGCGAGAACCGAGATCACGCGCCAGATAGCGGTTGGTGGATTCGAAGGCGGCCTTGGCTACACCCATCCAGTCGTATACCGGCCAGGCAGTGGTGGCATCGAAGGTGAGGCCCACGATTGAGCCACCATTGCCCATGAGCGGCAGCGCCGCCATGGCCAGTGCCTTGAGTGAGTAGGCGGAGATGTGCACTGCGGTGCTCACCGACTCCCAAGGCGTGTTCAGGAAATTGCCGCCCAGCGCGTCCTGCGGGGCGAAGGCCACGGAGTGCAGTACTCCGTCCAGTGTGGGCACATGCTGGCGGACGTTGTCAGCGAGCGCGGCCAGGTGTGCCTCGTTGGTGACGTCCAGTTCGACGATGGGTGCCTCGGTGGGCAGCCGCTTGGAGGTGCGTGCGGTGAGGGACATGGTGCGACCGAAGGAGGTGAGCACGACATTGCCGCCCTCCTCCTGCACCAGGCGAGCCACATCGAAGGCGATGGAATCCGGCGTCAGCACACCGGTGACGAGAACGTTCTTGCCTTGCATGATGCCCATGTCGACTCCTCAGTGGCCCATGCCGAGACCGCCATCGACGGGGATCACGGCTCCTGTGATGTACGCGGCACCCTCGGATGCCAGAAAGACGGCGACATCCGCGACCTCCCGCGGCAGTGCATAACGACCGAGTGGCACATTGGCCACGATGGCCGCACGCCGATCCTCGGGCAGATCGGCTGTCATGTCAGTGTCGACGAAACCGGGGGCAATCACGTTCACGGTGATCCCTCGTGCGCCTACCTCGCGGGCCAAGGATCGTGCTACACCGACCAGACCGGCCTTGGCGGCGGCGTAGTTGGTCTGGCCCGCCGAACCGAGCAGCCCCACCACGCTGCCGATGAAGATGACGCGTCCGCGCCTGAGTCGGAGCATGGCTTTGGTGGCGCGTCGCGCTATGCGCAGGGAGCCGAAGAGGTTGGTGTTGAGAACAGCGTCGATGTCGTCGTCCGACATGCGCATGATGAGCCCGTCCCGCGTGATGCCGGCATTGGCGACGGCGATCTCCACCGGTCCCAGCGCTTGTTCCACGGCGTCGAAGCAGGCATCGACGCTCTGGCTGTCAGCGACGTCGCAGACAAAACCCATGCAGCCAGCCGGTGCTGCACCGGAGCGTGAGGCGACCGCCACGCGATCACCGTTGGCGACGAAGGCCTCGGCGATGGCAGCGCCGATGCCACGATTACCGCCCGTGACCAGCACAACCCGTCCCATGCGCCCTCCGATTCTGGGAAACCGTATCCGTTACCTGTGCGTAGCCGCCCATCAGACGCGCCTTGCCTGACGCTACTGCTCGATCTCCCAGGGGCTGCGCTGCATGCTGTCAGCTGCACCAGCAGCGTTCTCACGCCCGGCATTGGCGATGACCACGGCGAACCACGGCAGCACCAGGGCACCGGCGAAGAAGGTCCAGCGCAACCAACCGGAGGCGATGATGCAGGCCACGAAACAGACCACACGCACCGACATGGAGATCAGGTAGCGCTTGAATCGCCATGCCTGGTCCACGCTCAACGGCGTCTGGGCATTGGTGACGGAGTAGATCTCGGGCTCCTCCATGGCTACAGGCTAGGCGCCCGTAGGCTGCGGGCGTGGATCGCGGTACCAGGAGACGGCTGAGCAGCCTCACCGTTGCGTTGATTGTGGTGCTACCACTGAGCGTGATCGCTGCCCGCTGGCAGTGGAACCGCCACCTCGAACGCGATGCCATGAATGCCGCCATCGTGGCCTCCGAGCAGGCTCCGCCGATGCCGTGGCAGAGACTGTTGGGCCAGGGTTACCGGGAGGCCGTGGATTGGCGACGGGTGACGGCGCGAGGTCAGTGGCTGCCCGCTGAGCAGGTGCTCGTGCGCAAGCAGGTGGTGGACGGCGAGGTCGGGTTCACCGTGATGACTCCCTTCCAGGATGCGGATGGACGACTGCTCTATGTGATGCGGGGCTGGGTGGCGCCCTCGTCACTGGGCAGCCTGCCGCCCGCACCAGCCGGTCCGCAGGCCATCACCCTGCGCGTGCGGCCGGTGGAGGGTGCAGGCCCTCTGGGTGCGTCGGACCTGCCAAGCGGGCAACTCAATCGCATCGATCCTGCCCTGCTGGCGAAGGGACGTGCTCATGTGGAGGCGCTCTTCGAACTGTTGAATCCGATGCCGGCTGGTTTGGTGGCACTCCCCTGGCCCGAACTCACGAGTGGGCCGCACCTGAGCTACTTCGTGCAATGGATCCTGATCGGGCTGACCGCCATCATCGTGTACGTGCGGGTGTTCCGCAGTGAATTGCGCATGGACCGGGACTCCGCCGTCGGGACCGACGTCGCGGGGCAGAACAGCTAGCGCTCAGCGGGTGGCCGTCTCGCCCGAGAACTGCGTGCTGTAGAGGTCCGCGTACAGGCCGCCTCGCTGCAGCAACTCGGTGTGAGTACCGCTGTCCACGACACGTCCAT
>JAKAIC010000058.1 GCA_021814565.1 Actinomycetes bacterium
CAAGCTGGCATCGGCGATGTCCGAACGGACCGGCGTGCACTACGAGCCGGCTGGACTTGTGCAGCGCATGTTCCAGCATTTCGGTCACGCCCATGAGATGTACGCCTTGGTGCGCAGGGCCCATGAACAGGGCATAGCCACGGCGTTGCTCTCCAACTCCTGGGGCAATGACTACCCGCGTGATCTCTGGACGGACATGTTCGATGTGGTCGTCATCTCCGGCGAGGTGGGCATGCGCAAACCCGAGCCGCGGATCTACAACCTGGTGTGTGAGCGCCTGGGCCTGCAACCGCAGCAGTGTGTCTTCGTCGACGACATGCCCTACAACGTCGATGCGGCCGTGCGTCTGGGCTGGATCGGCGTGCATCACCGCACGTACACCGAGACGGCACTGGAGTTGGAGGCCATCTTCGGCCTTCCGCTGGCATGATGCCCTCATGCGCGTCTACATCCCAGTGACGGCCGCCGATATCGATCGTCGTCGTACCGAGGGCTTCTGGACCATCTCGCCACGGCGAGCCTGGGCCGTCAACCACCAACTGGCCTTGGCCCTGCCGGAGGAGGATGACGAGGGCCGTGAATTCGTGGCCTCTCTGACGGCGGCCTCGGCATCAGCCTCGGGTCTGGTGCTGGCGGCCGACATGCAGGCCGCCATGCTCGGGGACGAGGGCACCAACGGCGAGGTCGAGGTGTCTGGCATCCTGCACAACCGCGACGTCGCCTGTCTGTTGCGGCTGGACGCTGAGGACGAGTCGCTCGTCTGGTACGCGCCAACGGAATTCGAGCAGTTGCTCGAGCTTTGACCCACGCGTCGCCGCGCGGCTGCTCCGGTCCGGATATCAGCAGCTCAGTAGAGCGCTTCACATTCGGCGTTGACGGCGGCGACCAGCCGGTCCTTGATGACACCTTCGGCCAGTGGGCTGGCCACGCCCATCCGAGCCTCCACCCGGGCCACGATGTGCAGGATGGTGGTGATGCCGTGCTCCGTGAGTTCCAGGCTGCCGATCACGGAGATGGGCAGGTCAGCCACGGTGATCTCGAGGTCGGCGCCGTTCTGGTTCCAGACGCGGGTTTCGGTGATGGTCAGTTGATCGGTCTTAAGGTAGGTGCGCCCAGCCGGCGGCACGTCGATGAAGCGCGTGAGCGTCGTGACATTGCCGTCCACTGTCGCAGTGGCTTCCGTAGCGCCGCCCGCCAGCGCAATGCGCTCAAGGTCGGCTGCGTGTCGGAGTTGACTGCGAATCGCCCCCGTGGAGTTGGGGATCGAAACGGTGAGATCGATCTGCTTGGCCACGGTCGCAGCCTATGCCGCTGCGGCTGTCTTGCCTGACAATTCCGGCCCTGTCCCGCGTGCCCGTGTCACTTGCCCATCTGCCGCAGCGAACTGGCAATGCCGCCGATGGCGAGCGTGACCAGCGCTGCGGGGAGCAGCCACTTGGGATCGAAACTGACGTGCACGTACTCATCCAGCAGCAGGGCGGCGGCGCCGGTCAGGAACAGCAGGCCCCAGATGAAGGCAGTGACATCGAACGGGTGCTTACGCATAACGGACCTCCACATTGCCCACATTGACGGTGAGGAAGAGTTTGAGCATGGGCTGCGCATCGGCGGTGCTGGCAGTGGTCAGGGATTCTGTCCAGTGCAGGTTCACGCCCGACCGTTGCTCAAGTCCCGGGTAGGAGATGTCGCCGACACTGACGTCGGACTGCAGGGCATAGCTGGCTGCGATGTCGCGCGGGATCAGCACTCGCAGGGTGCCGGCACCGACCTTGGCGGATACCGTGGTGATGCTGCCGGGTTGCGCACCCAGCGCGAGCGCGCGCAGGTCGAGGATGGCCGTGCCGGCGCCCAGGGAGTAGTTCAGGGGCGCGCCGCCGGACGCGCTGGAGGCCATCGGCGCCCACTGTCGATCGCCCGTGTCGGTGCTGCTGCGCCAGCCGCTGGGAATGGCGAGCAGGGCGAGGACCAGTCCCAGTGCGATGAGGCCGCGGGCGCGTCCGACAAAGGCCGAGATCAGCAAGCCCAGCGCGGTGATGGCCAGCGCCACAGCCAGGAAGGTGCGCGCGGGCAGGTCGGTGATATTCGCGAAGTTGAGCACCAACATCAGGCCCATGGCCAGTACGACCACATTCCACACCAGCTTGCCGAGAATCGAAGGCTCGTGTCGTGACTGTGCCCAGTCGTGCATGGCGGCCTGCGCGTACTCATGTTTGGCGTCCGCCGAGACGCGGCTCCAGGATGACCAGTCGCCCCCCACCCAGGATCGGTCGCCGAATGCCTGCCAGAGCGCGATGAGCAGCACGATGAAGATGAGGAAGGCCAAACTGCTGTGCAGGCCGGCTCCGAAGGATGAGATGACACCCATGGCCAAGGCGGCGAGCACGATGGCGAGGACGAACTTGAGCCCGCGATTGCCGCCATGCCGTGCTTCATCCAAGGCTGATTCGCCCGTGTCATCCGGGACCACGATCCACGCGATGATGTAGGCGAGGATGCCGGTGCCGCCGGCCAGCGCGAAGGCGGCCACGATCACGCGCACGATGATGGGATCGATCCCGAGTGAACGCGCGATGCCACCGCAAACACCGGCCAGGACACGATCGTCCTTGCTCCGCCGCAGTGGTGGACGGCTGGGCGGGGGCACCTGGGATTCCTTTTGTTCCGTCATGGGACCATGCTGGCGCGCCGGAGAGGCCCGCAGATCGGTTGCTGTCCCTGAGAAGGCCCTGATTTCCCGGCGCCCGGCGGCCCAGGAACGGCTGTGGGCGACAGAATGTCCGAGTGGAGCAGGACAGGGCGTATCGCGCGGTCGAAGGACGCATGATCGCCGGCGTGTGCCGCGGATTGGCGACGCACCTGGGAGTGTCGGTGGCCGCGGTTCGCGCGGTCTTCGTGGCGGCGGCGGTGTTCGGCAGCGGTGCCGGGCTGCTGGCGTACCTTGCCTTCTGGGCCCTGCTGCCGCTTGATCCTGACGAGGACGAGGCTGCGCCCGCGGATCCCGATCGACCGCGCTGGATAGCGGGCGCCCTGCTGGCGGGTGCCGTCGGTTTCCTGGCGCTGATCGCACTCGGCTTCGCCACCGTCACGCCCTACCTGCTCCCCTCCGCCATCGCGGTGATCGGTCTGGCACTGGTGTGGGGCAGTGCGGATGAGGTGCAACGCCGGAGCTGGCGCCGTGATGCGGCAGGAATGGCGCGCGGGGCCGTCGACCAGGCCTCGGTCCATGGTCGCTGGAGGGTGGCGCTCGGCGCCGCAGCGGTGGTCATGGCCATCGTCGGGTTCTCGATTTCCAGCGTGGGCCTCAAGACCATGCTGCAGGGTGTGGCCACCACCGTGCTGCTGCTGGTGGGCCTGTTCCTCGTGGCTTTTCCCTGGTTGCATGAGCGCTGGTCTGACCGTGTGCAGCAGCGCATCGCCTTGGTGCGTGCCGATGAACGTGCGGAGATGGCTGCGCGCATCCATGACTCCGTCATGCAGACACTGACGCTGGTGCAGAAGCATGCTGATGATCCCCTGCGGGTTCAGCAACTGGCGCGCACCGAGGAACATGCATTGCGCGACTGGCTCTACGGCGACACCGGGGATGCCGCGTCGTTCTCCGCCGCTGTCCAGCAGGCTGCCAATGAAGTGGAGACCAGACACGGCATCAGCATCGAAGTGGTGAGCGTCGGTGACGTGGCGGTGGATTCTCGTTTGGAGGCTGTGCTGGCGGCCGCGCAGGAGGCCATGGTCAATGCGGCCAGGCATTCCGGAGCCAATGCCGTGCAGGTGTACTGCGAGGTTGACGATGGTGGCGTCACCGTGTTCGTGCGGGACCGCGGCTGCGGCTTCGTAGTCAAGGATGTCGCATCGGATCGTGTCGGCATCCGGGAATCGATTGACGGGCGCATGCAGCGAGCCGGTGGCACGGCGGTCATCCGCAGTGGCGAGGGTGAGGGCACGGAAGTGGCACTGCGCTTGCCCATGGTGACCTCATGAAGGCGGCTGCAGAGCTCGTCGTCGCCATCATCGACGATCACGCCATGGTGCGTGCTGGTGTCCGTACGGAACTCCAGGGCCGGGTGCGCGAGGTGGTGGAAGCTGACGGCGTGGAGTCGGGCATTGCGTTGGTGCGTACCGCCAAGCCCGATGTGGTGCTGCTCGACATCCACATGCCCGACGGTGGGGGAGTGGCGGTGCTGCAGGCCTGCCAGTCTGAACTTGCAAGGACAGCCTTTCTCGCCCTCTCGGTCAGCGATGCAGCAGCGGACGTCATTGCCGCGGTGCGGGCCGGGGCGCGTGGCTATGTCACCAAGCACATCAGCGGAACCGACCTGGTGAATGCCATCGACCGGGTCGCCAACGGTGACGCCGTGTTCTCGCCCCGCCTGGCCGGTTTCGTGCTGGATGCCTTCGTGGGTGCAGCGGCCGAGGAGGACGAGGAATTGGATCGGCTCAGCCCGCGCGAGACGGAGGTCATGCGGTTGTTGGCCCGTGGCTACACCTACAAGGAGATCGCCTCAGAGCTCTTTCTGAGCATCAAGACCATTGAGACCCACGCTTCTGCCGTGCTGCGCAAGTTGCAGTTGTCCAACCGTCGAGAACTCACCAAGTGGGCCAACAAGCGGCACATCGGCTAGTGCAAGCACCTGAGCAGCCCGCGGACCTGCAGGTCTGCAGGACGGGGACGGCCAGGGCCGCCGCTAATCTTGGTCGTATGTCTGACGTACGCGTTCGCTTCTGTCCTTCGCCCACGGGCAACCCGCATGTGGGCATGGTGCGCACGGCGCTCTTCAACTGGGCCTATGCCAAGCACACCGGCGGCACCTTCGTCTTCCGCATCGAGGACACCGATAGCGCGCGCGACAGCGAGCAGTCGTACCAGCAGTTGCTCGATGCCTTGAGCTGGCTGGGGATGTCATGGGATGAGGGCCCCGAGGTCGGCGGCCCCCACGCGCCCTACCGTCAGAGCCAGCGCATGGACTTCTACAAGGATGTGGCGCAGCGCCTGCTCGATGGCGGCTTCGCTTACCACTGCTTCTGCACCCCCGAGGAGCTGGAGGAGCAGCGCGAGCAGCAGAAGGCCGCGGGCAGGACGCCGGGCTACAGCGGCAGGTGCCGCGACCTCAGCGCAGTGCAGCGGGCCGAGCGGCTGGCCGAGGGTCGTCAGCCCGCCGTGCGTTTCCGTATGCCCGGTACCGACTTCACCTGGGATGATCTGGTCCGCGGGCCCCTCACCTTCGCCGCCGAGCATGTGCCGGACTACGTGCTGGTCCGGGCCAGTGGCGAGCCGCTGTACACGCTCACCAATCCCTGCGATGACGCAGACATGGAGATCACGCATGTGCTGCGTGGCGAGGACCTGCTCTCGTCAACCCCGCGCCAGATCGCGCTGTACGACGCGCTGGCCAAGATCGGCGTCGGTAACGGCACCACGCCGCGCTTCGGCCATCTGCCGTACGTGATGGGCGAGGGCAACAAGAAGCTTTCCAAGCGCGATCCCGAGTCGTCGTTGCAGTGGTACCGCGACGAGGGCTTCGTGCCCGAAGGGCTGCTGAACTACCTGTCCCTGCTGGGCTGGTCCATCGGTGACGACCGCGACTTCTTCTCCATGGCGGAGATGGCGGAGGTTTTCGATGTGGCCGATGTGAACGCCAACCCGGCACGCTTCGACCTCAAGAAGTGCACCGCCATCAACGCCGCTTGGATCCGTGAGCTTGCCACCGATGACCTGGCGTCACGACTTGAGCGCTACCTGATCGCCGATGGAGCATTGCCGGAGAAGCCCACGCATGCGCAGCAGGCCTTGCTGCGCCGCGCTGTTCCGTATGTGCAGGAGCGCATGGAGACGCTGCGCCAGGGCGTGCACATGCTGGCCTTCCTGTTCGCCACCGATGCCGGCATCTACGACGAAGTCACGGTCGGCACGCCGGCCTTCGAGCGTGATGCAGCCGACGTGGCATCCGTCATCAATGACGATGCGCGCGCTGCTCTGCAAGCGGCACGTGACGCGCTGGCAGCGGCCGGCGAATGGACGCATGAGGCCTTGGAAGCGGCACTGCGGAACGCACTTGTCGAAGGTCTGGGGCTCAAGCCCAAGTTGGCATTCGGTCCCATCCGGGTTGCGGTGTCCGGGCGTCGCGTCTCGCCACCGCTCTTCGAGAGCCTGGAGTTGCTGGGTCGCGAGCGTGCACTGGCCCGGCTGGACGATCTGCTCAACTGACGGCGGTTGGGCGTCAGATAGCCCTGCCGTGGCTGTGTGGCGTACATCCCTCACGGCATTGCCCCGTTGTGTGTCAGATGGCCGGCACGTGGCTGTGTGGCGTTCATACCGCAAGGCATTGCCCCGTTGTGTGTCAGATAGCCCTGCCGTGGCTGTGTGGCGTTCATACCGCAAGGCATTGCCCCGTTGTGCGTCAGATGGCCGGCACGTGGCTGTGTGGCGTTCATACCGCACGGCATTGCCCCGTTGTGTGTCAGATGGCCGGCCCGTGGTCATAGGCCGTACATCCGACCGCGCTTTTGGGCAGTGGGAGCGCAACCCGATATGCTCCGGCCTCGTGTTCACGCTCTCGGGCGTGCGCACTGGGGTATGGGGTAATTGGCAGCCCAACTGATTCTGGTTCAGTTAGTCTAGGTTCGAGTCCTGGTACCCCAGCGGCTCGTCGATGCAGCAATGCAACGACGACCCTGGCCGGCGAACATCGTTCGTCCACAACGGCCCCGTTGTGTAGTGGCCTAGCACGCCGCCCTCTCAAGGCGGTAGCGCGGGTTCGAATCCCGTCGGGGCTACGTTGCGGCGGTCTCCCACTCCACTGGGGGGCCGCCGCTTCGCTTTCCCCAACCGCCGACGGCTCCTATATCGGGCCTTCGATGCCGCTGAAGGCCCGATATAGGAGCCGTCGGCGGTTTAGGGTCCGCTCATGGATTTCGAGAGCATGCTCAAGGTCGGTGCTGCCGCCATCGTGCGCAACGGTGCGGCCGGATGGGAGCTGCTGAGCGCGCGTCGCACCGAGCCGCCGGTCGCCGCCGGCTTCTGGGAGTTCCCGGGTGGCAAACTCGATCCGGGTGAGACGCCTGAGCAGTGCGTGGTGCGCGAGATCCGCGAAGAACTGGGCGTCGACGTGGTGCTGCGTGAGCACATCGCCGGACCACGTGAGGGCTGGTGGGCGCTTTCCGAGCACATCGTCTTCAGTCTCTGGCTTTGCACGATCGTCGAGGGTCAGGAGCCGGTGATCCTGGAGGATCACGACGCCCTCGCCTGGCTCGACGTCGACGCCCTGTATTCCGTGACCTGGATCCCCGCCGATGAGGCCATCGTGCGTGAAATCGAGGCCATGCTCCGTGCAGCCAACGCAACAGGCAACTTCCCCACTTCTGCCACCTGAACGCGCGTTCAGGCGGTAACTGCCGCGCGAACGCGCGTTCAGGTGGCAGAACTTGGGGGAGGTCAGGCGCTCCTAGAATTCGGGCCATGTCCTCCACCACGCTGCCTGTGCGCACCTATGAGGTGCGCACCTACGGCTGCCAGATGAATGCGCACGATTCCGAGCGCATCGCGGGCTTGCTGGAGCAATCGGGGTATGTGCCGGCGGCGGAGGGCACGCTTGCCGACCTGGTCGTCTACAACACCTGCGCCGTGCGTGACAACGCTGACCAGCGGCTTTACGGCAACGTCGGCCAGCTGGCCTCGCGCAAGCCCGAGAACCCGGGCATGCAGATCGCGGTCGGTGGCTGCCTGGCGCAGAAGGACCAGCGGGCCATCCTCACCAAGGCGCCCTGGGTCGACGTGGTCTTCGGCACCCACAACCTCGGCTCGCTGCCATCGCTGTTGGAGCGCGCGCGACACACGGGCGAATCACAGGCGGAACTGCTCGACGAACTCGCCGCCTTCCCTTCGTCGCTACCCACCAAGCGCGAATCCACTTTCGGTGCCTGGGTCAGCATCAGCGTCGGCTGCAACAACACCTGCACCTTCTGCATCGTCCCCTCATTGCGTGGCAAGGAGAAGGATCGCCGCCCTGGCGAGATCCTCAGTGAGATCACGGGCCTGGTGCAGCAAGGTGTCATCGAGGTGACGCTGCTGGGCCAGAACGTCAACGCCTATGGGGTGGAGTTCGGTGATCGCCAGGCCTTCGCCAAGCTGCTGCGCGCCTGCGGGGACATCGAAGGCCTGGAGCGCGTGCGCTTCACCTCGCCGCATCCAAAGGACTTCACCGACGACGTCATAGCTGCCATGGCGGAGACACCCAACGTCATGCCGCAGTTGCATATGCCGCTGCAGTCGGGCAGCGACCGGGTGCTCGCGGAGATGCGCCGCTCCTACCGCGCCGATCGCTTCCTCGGCATTCTCGAGAACGTACGCGCGGCCATGCCGCACGCAGCCATCACCACCGACATCATCGTGGGCTTCCCGGGCGAGACCGAGGCGGACTTCGAGCAGACGCTCGAGGTGGTGCGTCGGGCGCGCTTCAGCGGCGCCTTCACCTTCCAGTACTCGCCCCGTCCCGGCACGCCAGCGGGCAGCCGTGAGGATCAGGTGCCGGCGGAGGTCGTCACCGATCGCTACAACCGTCTGGTGGCGCTGCAGAACGACATCGCGTGGCAGGAGAACCGCAAGTTGGAGGGCACCGTGGTCGAGGTGCTCATCGCGGAGCATGAGGGCAAGAAGGATCACGACACCGAGCGCCTCAGCGGTCGCCATCTGGACAACCGCCTGGTGCACGTGGCCAGGCCCTCGACGCCGGTCCGCCCCGGCGACCTGGTCACGGCACGCGTCACCTATGGCGCGCCCTACCACCTGATTGCTGACGACGTCATCGGTGTGCGGGCCACGCGCGCGGGCGACGCGGCCGACGCCCGTCGTCATACAGCCACGGGCGTAGGCCTGGGCATGCCCGCCATCCGCCAGGATCTCTGAGCCGCGTTCTGGCATGGACGTGACGCAGTGAAGCCCTTGGTGGCTGTGGTCGGACCCACAGCGTCCGGCAAGTCCGACCTGGGCCTGGAGATCGCCATGGCGCGACGCGGTGAGATCATCAACCTCGACGCCTCCCAGATCTACCGTGGTATGGACATCGGCACAGCCAAGACACCGGCCTGCGAACGTGGCGGTGTGCCGCATCACATGATCGACCTGCTCGAGGTGCGGCAATCGGCGTCGGTAGCTGAGTTCCAGCAACTCGCGCGTGCGGCCATCGACGAGGTGCGCGAACGCGATCACCTTCCGGTGTGCGTCGGAGGGTCCGGCCTGTATGTGCGGGCCGTGCTCGAGGATCTGGAGTTCCCGCGCACCGATCCTGCCCTGCGCGCGCGTCTGGAGGCAGAGCTGGAACGCGTCGGAGCCGCCGCCCTGCACGCCCGGCTGGCATCCGTCGATGCCCGGGCCGCCGCTGCCATTGTCCCCGGCAACACGCGCCGGGTGGTGCGCGCGCTCGAGGTCCTGGAACTCACCGGACGACCCTTCGCTGCGGTACTCCCGCAGCATGCCCGCCGTGAACCCGATGTACGGATCGGGCTGACGGTGCCGCGCGAGCTCCTGCTGGTGCGCATACGTGAACGGGTGCAGCGCATGTGGGCTGCCGGTCTGGTCGACGAAGTGCGCTGGTTGGAGGCACAGGGCTTGCGCCAGGGCCGTACCGCGCCCAAGGCCTTGGGCTACCAGCAGGTGCTGGCCTTTCTGGCGGGGGAGTGCTCGGAGACAGCCGCCTTGGAGGCCACGGTGGCGGGCACGGTGAAGTTCGCCCGTCGCCAGATGCAGTGGTTCCGTCGCGATCAGGCTATCCAATGGCTCGAATTCGACGATCCGCGCCTGCTGCAACGCGCACTGGCCCTGATCGATGCTGCTCCCGCGCAACCACACTGAGGGCGCAACCACACTGAGGCTGCCCAGTTCGCGTTCAGACGATTGAAGTGGCTCCCGCGTCGGCCCCGCGCTCCACGAAGTACTCCGAGCCGAACCAGCGCCGGTACAGCCACAGCGGAAGTGCCAGCAGCAACGCCACCGTGCGCGGCACCGATCCGCCCGAGGCCTGTGAAGCGTGGGCCCGAAGCGAATCCCGTTTCACGCCGGCCAGGTGTCTAACATCGACGGTGCAGGTGATGGCCTCACGGGAGGTGAAGGCGTCATCAAACATGGTGGGATCAAACTCGCGGAGGAAGAAGCGCAGCCACGAGACCAGATGCGCGAGTCGTGCCAGACGATCGCGCGGCAGCGTGGCCTCGAGAATGCGTGGCACATTGGCGGCGGCCGCTGCTTCGTACACGATCTCATGCACCGCCATGTGATCGGGATGCCCGTACCCACCATTGGAGTCGTACCCGACCACCACGGCAGCAGCCTCCTCGCGCAGGATCTCAGCCAGGCGACCTACGACTTCCTCGCGCGGCGCGTACACCAGGGGCATGGGAGCATCGGGTTGTGGCAGTACTTCGGCATTGAGCCCCGAATCGCCGTAGCCCAGCCAGTACACCGCGGCGGCGCCCAGCAGCTGCGCCGAATGCTCGAGTTCCTCATGCCGCACCGCCGCCAGGTCACGGCGCGATGCGTGCACCGCCGCCAAGCCAGCGGCTCCGTCGGTGGCCACGACCAGCACCACGCGATGCCCCTGCAGTGCCAGATCGGCCATGGTGCCGGAGGTCAGCAGTGCCTCATCATCGGGGTGCGCGTGCACGAACACGACGGTGTAGGCCATGTCCCTAGTCTGCCCATAGATTTCGGTTATGCGCATCGTCCATGTGAGCGACGTCTATCTGCCGCGACTCGGTGGCATCGAGGTGCAGGTACGTGCTATTGCGACGGCGCAACGCGCTCGAGGCGATGAGGTCACCGTCATCACCGCCACACCCGGTGGGCCATCCGAGGACCAAGGGGTGAACGTGGTACGGCTTGACGCGCACCTTCCCTTCGAGACACCGATTCATCCACGCGGCGTGCCGCTCATCCGCCGACAACTGCAGCGCCTGCAACCGGATGTGGTGCACATCCATGCCGGAGTCATCTCGCCCTTCGCCTGGACCGGCATCATTGCCGCGCGCGGCTGGCCCGCGGTGGTCACCGTGCATTCCATGTGGTCACCCATGCAGCAACTGGCCTTCCGTTATGCGCTGCGTCGCGACCACGACTTCGTGCTCACCTCCGTGAGCACGGTCGCTGCGCAGTCCGTGCAGAAGGCCAGTGCCAAACCGGTCTTCGTCACACCCAACGCCATCGACGCAGCGCCATGGCGTGCCATTGCTCCGGTGCCGCACCGCGACGTGCACATCGTGGCGGCCCTGCGCTTCGCGCCGCGCAAACGGGCTGTGCAGCTCATGACCATCCTGCGTGATGCCCGGCAATTGATGCCGGTGGAGGCGCAGGTGCGGGCAACCATCGCCGGCGATGGCCCCTTGATCGGTCGCGCTCGACGCTTCCTGGTGGAAGAGGGCATGGACTGGGTGCAACTGGTGGGCCGGGTGCCGCGTACCGCTCTGCCGGAGTTGTATGCCACCGCCGATGTCTTCGTGCAGCCCACCGCCGCGGAGTCCTTCGGCTTGGCCGCTCTGGAAGCCCGGGCGGCCGGCCTGGCCGTGGTGGGACGCAGCGGGTCCGGGCTCAGCGAGTTCGTGCTGGATGGCATGAACGGCTTCCTGCGCGCCGACGACAAGGGCATGGCGCAGGCCATAGCCAAGCTGGTGGCCGAGCCCAACCTGCTGCAGCGCTTCCGCGACTACAACCGCATGTCACCTCCCATGCACAGCTGGTCCCACGCGCTGGAATCCCTTGACATCGCATATGCGGCGGCCCGACACAGCGGCCACTAGGCAGGGAGCGGCCCTCGTAGACTGGCCGCATGACGATCCGCGCCCTCAAGGGCCACGGCACGGGCAATGACTTCATAATCCTGCCCCCCGACCAGCG
>JAKAIC010000004.1 GCA_021814565.1 Actinomycetes bacterium
GGACTCCGCGCAGATCATCACCAACACCGACGTATTCCCGGGGGCCGTCGTGGTGGAGGCCGGCGTGGGGAGTGGCGGACTCAGCGGCTACCTGCTGCGTGCCATCGGCGACCGGGGAACCCTGCACTCCTTCGAGCGCCGCGCCGACTTCGCTGCTACCGCGGAGCGGAACGTCGTGCAGTTCCTGGGGGAGCGACCGCAGAACTGGCATGTGCATGTGGGGGACCTGCAGGACGTGCTGCCGAAGCTGGACCACCTGCAGGGCGCGGTGGACCGCATCGTGCTCGACATGCTGGCGCCCTGGGAGTGCTTCGACGCCGTGGAGGCGGCGCTGGTGCCCGGTGGCGTGCTCTGCGCCTACATCGCGACCACCACGCAGATGTCCAAGTTCGTGGAGATCCTGCGCTTGCGCAAGGCCTGGACGGAGCCGCGCGCCTGGGAGTCCATGGTGCGCACCTGGCATCTCGAAGGCCTGGCCGTGCGCCCCGATCACCGCATGATCGGGCACACCGGCTTCCTTGTGACCTCGCGCAGATTGGCCCCCGGGGTGCAGCCCTTCGTCAAGCGCACCAAGCCCGCCAAGGGCGCATACGGCGACGACTACGTGAGTCCCGACGCCGGCACCACGACCAGCTGAGTCGGGGCGCGCCCAGCGCCGATATTGTTGTTGCATGACGGATCGCGTGAGCATGCTTGAGGACCAGGTCTCGCAACTTCGCAGGGATCTGCAGTCCGCCCACTCCGCGAACGATCGCCTGTCCGTGACACTCAAGGAAGCACGCGAGCAGCTCATCCAGATCCGCTCCGAGGTGGAACGACTTTCCATTCCGCCAAGTGGATACGCCACCGTTGTCGCAGCACATGATGCAGCCAACGTCGACATCATGTTCCAGGGCCGCCAGTTCCGTGTCATCGCCATGCCCGGCATCGATGTGCAGCTGCTGCGCCCCGGCCGCCTGGTACGCCTCAATGAATCGCAGGTCATCATTGCGGTGGCGGAGTGGGAGGAAACCGGCGAAGTCGTGACGGTGCGCGAGGTCATGGAGGATCACGCACGCCTGCTCGTCATCATGCACACAGATGAGGAACGTGTCGTGCGCGTGGCCGAGCCCATGCTCGGCACCAGGTTCCGTGTCGGCGACAGCGTGCTGCTCGACGGGCGCAGCGGCTTCATCTACGACCGCATCGCCAAGGCCGATGTCGAGGACCTCATCCTCGAGGAGGTGCCGGACATCAGCTACGAGCAGATCGGTGGCCTGGCCCCCCAGATCGAGGCCATTCGCGACGCCGTGGAGATGCCCTTCCTGCATCCCGAGCTCTTCATCGAGCACGACCTGGCTGCGCCCAAGGGCATCCTGCTGTACGGCCCGCCCGGATGCGGGAAGACGCTGATTGCCAAAGCGGTCGCCAATTCGCTGGCCAAGCAAGTGTCGGACCGAACCGGCTCGGCGGGTGGCAAGTCCTACTTCCTCAATGTCAAAGGCCCGGAACTCCTGAACAAGTACGTGGGTGAGACGGAACGGCACATCCGCACCATCTTCCATCGAGCGCGGGAGAAGGCCAATGACGGCATGCCCGTCATCGTCTTCTTCGACGAGATGGATTCGCTGTTCCGCACCCGGGGAACTGGCGTGAGCAGTGACGTCGAGACCACGATCGTTCCCCAGCTCTTGGCGGAGATCGACGGCGTGGAGCGCCTGTCCAACGTCATCGTCATCGGCGCCTCCAACCGTGAGGACATGATCGATCCCGCCATCCTGCGTCCGGGTCGCCTCGACGTGAAGATCAAGATCGAACGTCCCGACGCCGCTGCGGCGCGCGACATCATGGCCAAGTACCTCCGCTCAGACCTGCCGCTGCATGAGGACGAGCTGCAACTGCACAGCGGTGATCGCCAGGCCGCTGTGCGCAGCATGATCGATGCAGCCATTTCGTACATGTATTCACTCGAGGACCACAATCGTTTCCTAGAGGTCACCTACGCCAATGGCGAGAAGGAAGTTCTCTACTTCAAGGACTTCAACTCCGGGGCCATGCTCGAGAACATCGTGCGCCGTGCCAAGAAGTCCGCCATCAAGGACCTGCTGGCGGGCGCCGGCCGTGGCCTGCGACAGCAGCACCTCATTGATGCCTGCGCCAGGGAGTTCCGGGAGAACGAGGACCTCCCCAACACCACCAATCCTGACGATTGGGCGCGCATCTCAGGCAAGAAGGGTGAGCGCATCGTTTTCATCCGCACACTCATCGATGGCCAATCGGGCTCAGGACGATCCATCGAATCAAATGCGCCGACAGGTCGCTATCTGTGATCTCCTGCCGACGCGTCATGGGCGTCGAAACCGAGTATGGGATCACCCTTCCCGGTTTCGGCGACGCCAACCCGACGACACTCTCCACGCATATCGTGCAGGGCTATGCGCGTGCGGCGCTCGACGAATCACTGTGGCGAACGCGCTGGGACTACTACACCGAGATGCCGTTGCGGGATGCTCGCGGCTTCGACCTCTCCATGGCGGACGCCGACCCCAGCATGCTCACCAATGCCGAGGGTGAGTTTGCGAATATCGTGCTCACCAACGGCGCCCGGCTCTACGTGGATCACGCACACCCTGAATACTCAGCCCCCGAAACCCTCTCCCCGCGCGCAGCCAGCCTCTACGACGCGGCGGGGGTGCGCATCATGGAACGTGCTGCAGCCGCCGTGGGGCTGTTCGCAGGCAAGCATGCGATTCAGCTCTACAAGAACAACACCGACAACAAGGGTGCCTCCTACGGGACGCATGAGAACTTCCTCGTGCAAAGGGCCGTCCCCTTCGATCGTCTGATCCGCAATCTCACCCCCTTCTTCATCACCCGGCAGATCTACACCGGCAGCGGACGAGTCGGCCTGGGGCAGATCGGCGATACACCGGGGTTCCAGATCACGCAGCGCGCCGACTATTTCGAGGCCGAGGTGGGCCTTGAGACGACCATGCGGCGTCCCATCATCAACACCCGCGATGAACCGCATGCCGACCCCGCACGCTGGCGACGACTGCATGTAATCACCGGGGACGCCAACCTGTCGCAGTTCGCCACCTGGTTGAAGCTGGGCACACTCGCACTCGTGCTCTCCATGATCGAGGAGGGAGTGGACCTCCCGCAATTCGACATCGAGGACCCCGTCATCGAGATGCGCGCGGTCTCCCACGATGTCAGTCTGCGACGCGGTATCAGGCTGGTCGGTGGGCGCACCGTCACTGCGCTCGAGGTGCAGCGCGCCTATCTGTCGGCCGCGCTCGCCGCGCAGCCGCAGGAGGCCGAGACCCGCGAACTGCTGGGGGAGTGGCAGCGGGTCCTCGACGATCTTGCGCTGGATCCGGATCTCTGCGCCGATCGCCTGGACTGGGTGGCGAAGCTGCAATTGCTCGATGGCTATCGCGAACGCGAGAACCTGGCCTGGGATGCACCACGGCTCCAGCTCATTGACCTCCAGTACTCCGATGTGCGCACGGACAAGGGCCTGGCCAACCTGCTGACGGCTCGCGGATCCCTGCGACGGTTGTTCAGCGACGAGGAGATCGAGGCGGCCATGGTCCAACCACCGCGCGACACCCGGGCCTACTTCCGAGGCGAAGTGATCCGGCGTTACCCGCAGCAGATCGCTGCAGCATCCTGGGACTCCGTGGTCTTCGACCTGCCGGGCGCCAGTTCGCTATCCAGGGTTCCCCTGCTCGATCCGCTGCGAGGAACCGCGGCATTGACGGAGCAATTGCTCGACGATTCGCCAACGGCAGCAGCCTTGCTCGACAATCTCAGTAGCTGAAGCGGAGGAACCATGGCAAGCAGGGAACAATCCGAACGTTCGATCGCGCCACAGCAGAGAGATGAACAGGTCGTGGATGTGGCCGCAGCCTCGGTCATCCGCACCAACGAACTCGACGCGCTGCTCGACGAGATCGATGGCGTGCTGGAGACAAACGCGGAGGAATTCGTCCGCTCCTATGTGCAGAAGGGTGGCGAGTGACGCAGATGGAGGGGCTGCCCACGACGCCCATCCGTGGCGCCCTGAAGCGCCGCATCTTCGGCATCGAGACTGAGTTCGGGCTGACCTGCGTCGCCTCCGACGGAACGCGCAAACTCACGCCCGATGATGCCGCTCGTTACCTCTTCCGGGATGTGGTCTCCAAGGCACGTTCCAGCAACGTCTTCCTCACCAACGGCTCGCGCCTCTACCTCGATGTCGGTTCGCATCCCGAATACGCCACCTGCGAGTGCGACGACATCCTGCAACTGATCGCCCATGAGCGAGCCGGCGACGCCATCCTGCATCAGATGGCAGTCGACGCCGAGACCTCGATGCGCGCGGAAGGAATCGACGGCTCGCTTTTCCTGTTCAAGAACAACACCGATTCCGCGGGCAATTCGTACGGATGCCACGAGAACTACCTGATCGCCCGCACCGGCGAGTTTGCTGAGATGGCACGCTATCTGGTGCCGTTCCTCATCACCCGGCAACTCATCGTGGGCGCGGGCAAGGTGGTGCAGACCCCCAGCGGATCGCACTTCGCAATCAGCCAGCGAGCTGATCACATGTGGGATGGCGTGTCCTCCGCCACCACGCGTTCGCGACCCATCATCAACACGCGCGACGAGCCGCATGCCGATGCCGAGATGTACCGGCGACTGCATGTCATCGTCGGTGATTCCTCCATGTCGCAGACCACGGCGCTGCTCAAGGTCGCCAGCACCGACGCCCTGCTCCGACTGCTCGAGGATCGCCGTGCGCTTCGCGACTTCACCCTGGAGAACCCAGTGCGCGCGATCCGTGAGATCGCCCTCGACCCCACTGGTCGGACGCCCGTACGTCTGGCCAACGGCCAGTCGGCCACAGCCCTCGAGATCCAGTGGACCTATTACACCGCCGTTGCCGCCCATGCCGAGGAGACAGGCACCGACACGGGAGCCACCGCACGTGCACTTGATCTCTGGCGTCGCACGCTGGTCGCCATCGAGGGCCATCGCCTGGAGCAGGTTGCCAGCGAGATTGACTGGATCATCAAGCGCTCAGTGCTGGACCGCGCGGCGGCACGCAACGGGCTGGACCTCAGCAGTCCCCGGCTGGCGCAGCTCGACCTCGCCTACCACGACATCAACCCGACGCGCGGCCTCTTCCGGGTTATGGAAGCCCGCGGTCTGGTTGCCACCGTCGTGGAGGAGAGTGCAGTGCAGGAGGCGCGCACCATTCCGCCGCAGACCACCCGCGCCAAACTGCGGGGCGATTTCATCGCCGCTGCCATGCGCACGCACACCGAGCACACCGTCGACTGGACGCAACTCAAGATCGCCGATCACGGCAATCGTTCGGTGCTGTTGAAGGATCCCTTCGCGGCCGTGGACGCCCGTGTGGACAGGCTGATCGCGAGCCTGGAGTAGGCGCGCGTTCGCTAGGCTTCGCAGCATGCGTATCAAGCCCCTGGTCGTGCTCGGCGTGCTCGCCGTGGCTCTCTCCGCCTGCACCAGTTCGCCTCAGCCCACGGCCTCGCCCAGCGATCTCAAGCCGTCCGTCACGGCCTCGCCCAGCGCCAGCGCCTCCATCGGTGACGCGTCCGCCTACACGGTGACGGGCGCCTGGGGCAAGAAGCCCGTGGTGGCGATCGCGGCCGGCGCCGGCAACGTCTCGAACCTCATCGTGAAGGACATCATCCCGGGCACGGGAGCGGCGGTGCAGGCCACCGACAACGTCACCGTCAACTACGTTGGTATTGGCGCGTTGTCGCGTAAGCAGTTTGACGCCTCCTGGGACTCCGGCAGTACCGCCAGTTTCCCGCTCAGCGGTGTCATCCTGGGCTGGCAGCAGGGGCTGATCGGCATGAAGGTCGGTGGCCGTCGACTGCTGGTCATCCCCGGCGATCTTGCCTACGGTGCGACTCCGCCGGCTGGTTCCGGCATCAAGGCCAACGAATCACTCATCTTCGTCGTCGACCTCGTCTCCATCCCCTGACCCCAGAGCCACAAGGTAGGTGCACCATGTCCAAGCCAGACATCGAGTTCATCGAGGGGCCAGCGCCTGTCGAACTCCAGGTCACCGACCTCATAGTGGGTGACGGCACGGAGGTGGCGGCGGGCGGCACAGTGCTCGTGCACTACGTCGGCGTCGACTTCGAGACCGGCGAGCAGTTCGACGCTTCCTGGGATCGTGGCGAGCCCATTCGCTTCCCCCTGCGGGGGCTGATCCGGGCCTGGCAGGAGGGCATCCCGGGCATGAAGGTGGGCGGTCGCCGACAACTCGTGTGTCCGCCGGAGACGGCATACGGCCCGGCAGGCGGCGGTCATCGGCTCTCCGGCCGCACCCTGGTCTTCGTGATCGACCTGCTCGAGGCCTAGATGGCGAGCGGCGCGGCACGCCGGACTGAGCGTCTCATGTGTCTTGTGTTCCTGCTCAAGGCACGTGGGCGCCGGGGGATCACTCGCGCAGAACTGCGTCGCGCCATTGACGACTACGCCCACTGTGCCAGCGACGACGCCTTTGAGCGCATGCTGGAACGCGACAAGCGCGATCTGCGCGACGCGGGCATCGACATCGAGGTCGTACAGCGCGACGCCTGGCATGAGGACGAACATGCGTACGTGCTGGGGCCCGACTCGCTGATGACGCTTGCTCCGCTCAATGCCGAGGAATTGCGGGTCCTGGCACTCGCCGCCCAGGCCTGGGAGAGGGGTAGCTGGCGAGCTCTGGCGCTGGGTGCGCTGCACAAGCTCGAGGTCTTCGGTGACGACCTGGCAGTGGCCTCGATGCCTCGCTTCACGGTCAACGCCGATGCCCACCTCGACGCCCTGCGCAACGCCGTCCGCGCGCGGCAGCTGGTGCGCTTTGACTACCGCCGCCCCGGCGACAGCCAGCCAGCGGCCCGGCGCGTCGAGCCCTGGGGGCTGCTGTCCCGGCAGGGTGGCTGGTACTGCATCGGGTGGGACCGTGACCGCCAGGCGGTGCGCGTCTTCCGCACCAGCCGCATCACCAGCCAGGTGCAACCGGATGGGCTCGCGCAGCAACCGCCGGCTGCCGACTGGCCCGCCCTCATGGACACGCAGGCCGCGGATGCTCGCACCACCACGGCCACGCTGCTCATCGAGACCGAGCATGGATGGCTGTGGCGTGCCCGCGGCCGCCAACTCGGGCAGCAGCGCACGGTCGGTAATCGCCGTTATGACCTCTACCAAGTCGAGGTGTCCGATCGATCCTCTGAGATCGGTGGGCTGGCGACTGCGGCACCGGCGGTGCTGGTGCAGGCGCCTGACGACCTCCGGGAACGGGTGCTGCAGCATCTGGGGGAGGAGCGGACGCATGGCTGAGGCCTCTAACGCGCGACTCACCCGCCTGCTCACGCTGGTGCCCTGGCTGGCGCAGCATTCGGGTATCTCCAAGCAGGAGGCGGCCGCGCATTTCGGCATGACCGTCGCGGCCCTGGAGGCCGATCTCGAGCTCATCACGGTGACGGGGCCGGGCCTCTTCGGCGGCGACCTCGTGGACATCACCTTCGAGGACGAGACGGTGACCGTCTACGACGCGCAGGGGCTGGTCGAACCGCTCCGCCTCACCGCTGAGGAGTCCAGTGCCCTGCTGCTGGGCCTGCACGCGCTGCAGCAACTCCCGGACGTGGATGCAGCGGTGGTCGCGGGACTCATCGAGAAACTGGGCGAGCGGAATGATGCTGCGCTGGAGGTGCAGGTGAGTTCGGGTCCCTACGTCACGCGCATCTCAGAGGCCATTGCCACGGGACAGGACATCCGCATCCATTACCTGCACCCGGTACGTGACGACCACTCGGACCGGGTGGTGACGCCGGTCAACCTCATCACACGCGACGGCGTGGACTACCTGCTGGGCTGGTGCCATCTGGTGCAGGCCTACCGCACTTTCCGGCTCGATCGCGTGCAGGGCTGTGAGATGGTGGGCCCCGCAGCAGCCGCTGCCAATCCGCCCGGCGAACTGGACCGGCCGAGCAACCAGGCCACCGTGGTCCTGCCCGCTGCGCTGGAGTACCTACTGGAATCGGTGCCGGCACGGATAGATCAGCGGGGCAGCGAGCTGGTGGCGAGCATCGACTTCGGCGACGACGCCTGGCTGGTGGGCTGGCTGGTGGCCTGCGGCACCCAGGTGCGCTGCCTCACCCCCGAGCGCATCGCGCACTCGGTGGCGCAGAAACGGGCGGATTCACGCGCCGCGTACGCGGCGCTGGCGCTTGCGCAGGGCGCAGGGCATTAGCCTGTATTCGTCAAGGGAGGACACGGCATGTTCGACGGTATCCGCGCACCTGAGGTGCTCATCCTGCTGCTGCTTCTGGTGGTCCTCTTCGGTGGTAAACGCCTTCCGGAGGCGGCCCGCGGTCTGGGCCGTTCACTGCGCATCTTCAAGGCGGAGCTCAAGTCCGATGAGCAGGACAAGACCAAAACCGAAGACGGCGACGTCAAGTAGCACATGAGCCGCAAGGGCCCCAACGACGGTGCGATGCCGCTCGTTGAGCATCTCCGTGAGTTGCGCACGCGCATCGTCAGGAGTGGCATCGCCATCGCGCTGGGCATGACCGTCGCCTGGTTCGAGTACCCGGCGCTCTTCTCCTGGTTACGACGTCCTTTTGACCAGGTGGTGCGCACCCAGCACCACCAGGAGATCCTGCTGGCACTCAATGGTGTCGCCGATCCCTTCACCCTGCAGATCCAGGTCTCAGCGGTCGGTGGCGTCATCCTCTCCATGCCCATCTGGCTGTACCAGCTCTGGCGCTTCATCACGCCCGGCCTGCACTCGCATGAACGCCGCTGGGCACTGGGCTTCGTGGCCGTAGCCGTGCCGCTGTTCGCCGCAGGTGCCCTGCTCGCCTACACGCTGATGCCGGCCGGCTTGCAGGTGCTGTTCGGCTTCACCCCCAATGGCGTGCAGAACATCATCTCCGTCGACCGCTACATCTCCTTCTTCTTCCAGATGCTGCTCGTATTCGGCGTGGGCTTCCTGGCGCCGCTGGTGCTGGTGGTGCTCAACCTGGCCAACCTGTTGCGCGGCCGCACCATGCTGCGCTGGTGGCGAGGCATCATCATGGGCACCATGGTCTTCGGTGCCGTGGCCACACCCACCGGTGATCCCGTGAACATGATGCTGCTGGCCACGCCCATCATGCTGTTGCTCTTTCTCGCCATCGGCATTGCCCTGCTGAACGATCGCCGACGCCGCCGCCACGGTGCACTCGTCGACTTCGAACAGTGGGCCGACGACGAAGCCTCACCCCTGAACTGACATGACGCACATCGCTGTTGTCGGCAACCGCAATGCCGGAGGGGGACGTGCTTCCCGAGCCCTGCCCATGCTCATGGAAGCCCTGCGAGCCGCCGGCCACGGCATCACCCTCATCGATGAACCGGATGTCGCGGCAGCCAGGGAATCAGCGCATTCCGTGACCAATGCCGACGCACTCATCGCCTGTGGCGGCGACGGCACCGTGCACTTCGCGTTGCAATGGGCACTGGCCGCGGGCCTGCCGCTCGGTATCGTTCCGGCCGGTTCCGGAGACGATGCCGCGCGCGCGGTGGGGCTGCCACACGGTCGACGTCGTGGCGATCTGGCCCGCGCCATCGCCCATTGCGTGGCCCACATCGGCGAGGCGCGGCCGGTCGATGTCATCTGGGCGGAAACCTCGGACGGCACCCGCGAGGCCTATTTGGGTGTGCTGGCCGGCGGCTTCGATTCCAGCGTCAATCTGCGCGCCAACGGCATGCGCTTCCCGCCTGGCACCGCCAAGTACGTGGTCGCCATGCTGCGCGAATTGCGGCACTTCACACCTATCGCCTACCAGCTGGAATTCGAAGACACCGCTATGGATGTGTCCGGCATGCTGATCGCCGTCGGCAACGGCTCCACCTACGGCGGGGGCATGAAGGTCTGCCCGGGAGCAGACGTCCGTGACGGCCGGGCGGAGATCCTGATCGTGGGGGAGATGCCGAAACTGGCATTCCTCATGCTCTTCCCACGCGTCTTCACGGGCACGCATGTCCGGCATCCGGTCACGCGCGTCCTGAGCGCCAGCCGCTTCACACTGCACGCGCCTGACCAGGACGTGTTCGCAGATGGCGAACGCATCGGCAGCACGCCGGTTCGCCTTTCCGTCGAAGCGCTCGCGGTGCGCATCATCGGCGCGCCCTAGTCTGGCTCCATGAGCAGCCCTGCCGAGCGTTATGCCGCGTCGCGAACGCGAGCAGCACGCCAGCGCATGGCCCTGCAACGGTTCATCGATCATCAGGAGTTTGAACTCGACGAGTTCCAACTCCAAGCCTGTGCCTCGCTGGAGGAGGGCCGTGGGGTGCTGGTCGCAGCGCCTACTGGGGCCGGCAAGACCATCGTCGGTGAGTTCGCGGTCTTCCTCGCACTCGAAGCCGGCGGCAAGTGCTTTTACACCACCCCTATAAAGGCCCTCTCGAACCAGAAGTACCGTGAATTCGTCCAGACCTACGGTGACGAGCGCATCGGACTGCTCACCGGTGACATCTCCATCAACAGCAACGCCGATGTCATCGTCATGACCACTGAGGTGCTGCGGAACATGTTGTACGCAGGTTCGGACAGCTTGAGCGGCTTGCTGCACGTGGTCATGGACGAGGTGCATTACCTGGCCGATCGCGATCGCGGGGCGGTGTGGGAGGAAGTGATCCTGCACCTGCCGGAGTCAGTGACCGTGACCGCCCTCAGCGCCACCGTGAGCAATGCCGAGGAATTCGGTGATTGGCTGCAGGCCGTACGCGGCGACACCGACGTCATCGTTGAGGAGCACCGCCCGGTTCCACTCTGGCAGCATGTTGCGGTGCAGCAGCGCCTGCTCGATCTCTTCCGGGACGAGGAGCAACGCGAGGTCAATCCTGAGCTCATGCGCATCGGCCGTGAGCAGGCACGGGTGGAGAAGTTCGAAGATCATCGGCGGGGCCGGCCCAAATCCACGCCCTCTCGTACTGACGTCATCGAGCGCCTTGAAGGGGCCGGACTGCTGCCCGCCATCACCTTCATCTTCTCCCGCGCTGGTTGCGATGCCGCTGTTCGCCAGTGCCTCAACGCGGGCTTGCGCCTGACCACGCACGAGGAGCGCAAGCACATCTTCGACTACGCCGAACAGCGCACCAGCGATCTGCCCGCGGAGGACCTGCACGTGCTCGGCTACGACGAGTGGCTGGCCGCCTTGCAGCGCGGCATCGCGGCGCACCATGCGGGCCTGATCCCGCGCTTCAAGGAGATCATCGAAGACCTCTTCCAGCACGGCTACCTCAAGGCCATCTTCGCCACCGAGACGCTCGCTCTCGGCATCAACATGCCGGCGAAGTCCGTGGTGCTGGAACGGCTCACCAAATGGAACGGTGACACGCACGCCGACATCACGCCGGGGGAGTACACGCAGCTCACCGGTCGCGCCGGACGCCGTGGCATCGACCACGAAGGGCATGCCATTGTGGTCTGGCATCCGGGGCTGGACCCGCGTGCCCTGGCCGGCCTGGCCTCCACCCGCACCTATCCGCTGCGCAGCTCCTTTCGGCCGGCGTACACCATGGCCGTCAATCTGGTTGACTCCCTCGGCTACACCGCGGCACGCGAGGTGCTGGAGTCCTCCTTCGCCCAGTTCCAGGCCGATCGTGCCGTCGTGGGCCTGGTACGTCAGGTGCGCAAGAACGAGGAGGCCATGGCCGGATATCACGAGGCCATGCAATGCCATCTCGGTGACTTCGAGGCCTACGCCGCCCTGCGTCGGGAGATCAGCGACATGGAACGCGGTGCAGCGCGACAACGCCACGCGCAGGCCCGCATGGACGCGGCGGAGTCACTGGCCACCTTGGAGCGGGGTGATGTGATTCTCGTGCCCAGTCGCCGTCGAGGCGTGTACGCCGTTGTGGTTGACACGGGACCGGTCACCGGCTTCGACGCCCGACCCAGCGTGATGACGGCCGATCGCATGGTTCGCCGTGTCAGCTCCGTGGAGTTCCAGGGTCGGGTGGAGGTGGTGGCACGCGTGCGCCTGCCTCGCGCCTTCGATGCCCGCAAGGCGCAGTCCCGCAAACAGGCAGCCGAGTTGTTGCGCGACGCCACTGCGACTATCCCAGCGCGTCGCGAGCGCACGGCAGCCGCACCGCCGCATGACATCGACGAGCTGCGGAGGCGAATGCGGGCTCATCCCTGCCATGGCTGCGCGGACCGTGAGGATCATGCCCGCTGGGGCGAGCGCTACTTCAAGCTGCGGCTGGAGAACCGGCAGTTGCAGGAACGCATCGAGCAACGCACCAACTCCATTGCCCGCGCCTTCGATCGCGTGTGCACCGTGCTCACGGAACTGGGCTACCTGCAAGGGGAGTTGCCCACGCCGAGCGTGACGGACGAAGGCCGTCGTCTCGCCGGTCTGCACACCGAGCTCGACCTCTTGGTGGCCGAAGTGCTGGCGCGCGGGATTCTTGATGATCTGACCCCGGCTGAATTCGCCAGTGTCGCCTCACTGCTGGTCCATGAATCGCGTCGCGAGGTGGAGGTGGGCAGGCCCCCCACTGCCCGCGCCCAATTGGCCATCGATGCACTGATGGATGTATGGCTGGATGTCACAGCCATTGAGACCGCCTATGGGGCCAATCCCTTGCGAGAACCGGATCCCTCCTTCGCGCCGGGCGTCTATCGCTGGGCTTCCGGCGCGAAACTGTCCACCGTGCTGCATGACAGCGATATCACGGCGGGTGACTTCGTGCGCTGGATGCGTCGCATCATCGACCTGCTCGAGCAGATCATGCAGGCGGACGATCGCTACGGTGAAGTTGCCCATCAGGCTATTGCCCAGATCAAGCGCGGCATTGTCGCGAGCATTGATGTGGAGGAGTAGGGCTCACGCCTGCCACCGCTGCAGTGCGGACTGCCAGCCGAATTCGGCGGCCAGCGCGGCCGCGGTATCCGGTTGGGCCGGCGTTGAGGGAATGCTCACGGATGCGGGACGCAATGTCACAACCTGCTGCGTGGCTCGCAGCACTTCCGACTGGCCCAGCAGCACCTCCGCCTTGGCCTTGCTGATGGGGGGTGTGGCGTGTGCGGCTGCTGCCAACACTCCCTCAAGATCGCCAAAGACATTGAGGTAGAGCGCTGCCGTCTTGGCGCCGATGCCCGTGGCCCCGGGGATGCCATCGCTGGGGTCGCCGCGCAGGCAGGCCAGGTCCGCGTACTGCTGCGGGCCCACTCCGTAGGTCGCTCGCACCAACGCCTCGTCATACACCGTGTGTTTGCCGATTCCGGTGCCGAGGTACAAGAGGCGACGACCGGCCGCGTCATCGACCAGTTGCGTGAGATCCCGATCTCCCGAGACCACCGCGACTGCTTCCCTGGCCTCGAAGGCCAGTGCTGCTGCGACGTCGTCGGCCTCCATGGCAGGCGCTCCGACAACGGGTATGCCGAGCGCTCTGCAGATGTCGGCGATGACCGGCACTTGCGGAGCCAGGGCCTCCGGCGTCTCGTCGCCCTGCGCCGCACGCTGCGCCTTGTACGAGGGGAGGAGGTCCACCCGCCATTGCGGGCGCCAGTCCTCATCCCAGCAGGCCACGATGGTGTCCGGTCGCACGGCATCGCGCAGGATGCGCAAGCCGTCGACGAATCCACGTATGGCGTTGTTGGGGCGTCCCGCAGCATCCACCAACGAAGCTGGGACGGCGTGGAAAGCGCGGTAGTACAAGGTCGCCGCATCGACCAACATCAACATGATGTGATTCTGCCAATTCCCGAACTGCTCGGCGATGGCTGACACATAGGGTTTGGGCATGTCTGAGAACGTCGTTGTGTGCATTCCCACCTACAACGAGCGCGAGAACCTGCCACGCATCATCAGCCGCCTGTTCGATGCCAATCCCGATGTGCGCGCACTGGTGATCGACGATGGTTCACCCGACGGCACGGGCAGGCTTGCTGACGAGCTGGCAGCTGCCGATGAGCGCATCACGGTCCTGCATCGCACGGAGAAGGCTGGCTTGGGTGCTGCCTATCGCGCCGGATTCGCCAGGGCCATTGCGCAGGGCGCCACGCTGGTCGTGGAAATGGATGCCGATGGTTCCCATCAACCCGAACAACTGCCCGCACTGCTGGCGCGGGTCGGCGATGCAGACCTGGTGCTGGGCTCGCGCTGGGTACGCGGCGGCACAGTGCGCAACTGGCCGCTGCACCGCAAACTGCTCTCAGTGGGCGGCAACACGTACGCGCGCCTCATGCTGCGGGTGCCGATACGGGACATCACCGGCGGTTACCGCGTATTCCGAGTGTCCACCTTGCAGCGCATCGATTACGCGACTGTCACCAGCTCCGGCTATGTCTTCCAGGTGGACATGGCGTACCGCGTCCTCAAGGCCGGACTGCGCGTGGTCGAAGTCCCCATTGAATTCGTGGAACGGGAACTGGGCGCGTCCAAGATGAGCCAGCACATCGTCATGGAAGCCATGCAGCAGGTCACAGTCTGGGGCCTGCGTTCACTTTTCCGCCGTTGACCTTCAGATCGCTGCGGACGTGTGGCATCAACGACAGCCGGTGACGCAGGTGATGTGCGGCAGCCTATTTCCCGCTGAAGGTGGCCATGGCATTGAGCACTGCCGGTCCCAGCACGATGAGGAAAACGCCGGGGAGGAAGCACACCAGCAAGGGGAAGAGGATCTTCACGCTCACCTGCTGTGCCTTCTCGCGGGCCAGCGTGTGCCGCGATTCGCGCATCGAGCGGGCCTGTTCCGCCAGCATGTCCGACACCGTGATGCCGGCCTGATCCGCGCGCACCATGGCGTGCGCGAAACGCACCAGATCAGGCTGCTTGGTGCGTTCACCGAGCGCGGTGAAGGCGTCGATACGCGAGAGGCCGAACTGCATCTCCTGCAGGACGCGTGAGAACTCGGCGGCCACGGCGCCGCGCTGCACTCGTGACACCTCCTGCAGCCCGCTGGTGAAGCCCAGACCCGCGCGCACGCACAGCTGCAGCAGATCCAGCGCTTCGGGCAACTGCCAGCCGATCTTCTTGGTGCGCGTGGAGATCTGGCGACTCAGCCAGATGTCCGGGCCGAAGAAGAACAACACCACCATGACCACCGCGAACGACCACGACATGATCTCTGTCGGAACCGCCAGTGCGGAGATGGCCAGGCCCGCCGCCAGCCCGCTCACCTTGATCACCTGGAACAGGAACAGCGGCCGACCACCGGTGTAGCCGGCCATGCTCAGCCGCAATTCCACCTTCTCTCGCGTCTTCTCGGTCATCGACAGCCGCAGGATGAAGGAAAGCAGGTCGCGAGCGACTTCCTCCGCAGAGAAGCGGTTGGCGTAGCTGCCCGAGAAGCGACGGATGAGCTCCTTGTGCTCCTCGCGGGTGGCAATGACGCGGCGCTCGCGGGCACCGAAACCCAGGGCGATGATCGCACCGAGCACCACCAGCGCCCAGCAGAAGGCGAGCACCGGTGCGCTGAGAAACCAGAGGGTCATCGCTACTCCATGTTCACCATGCTGCGGATCCACAGCATGCCGGTCGAGATGAGGGCGATCGTGGTGAACAGCAGCGCACGACCGGTGGGAGTGATCCACAGCACCTGCGCGTATTCACGCCGGGTGAACACCAACAGCAGAAAGACGCCGATGGGCAGCGCCACCAGCACGTTGGCCGACATGCGTCCCTCGCTCGATACGGCGCGCACCTCCTGGCGGATGGTTTCGCGACCTCGAATGGTGTCGGCCACCAGATCCAGCACGGTGGCCAGATTGCCTCCCACCTTGCGCTGGATGTCGATGGCCACCACCACCCATTGCATGTCCTGGCTCTTCATGCGCTCCGCAACCTCCGCCAATGCGGCGTCAGGCTGCACACCCATGGCGATCTCGGTGCTGGCACGTCGCAACTGACGCTCCACCTCGCCATCGCCTTCACTCGACACGGCTTCGATACCGCGTTGCAATGAGAGGCCGGCACGAAGTGAGCTGGCCAGCATCATCAGGAAATCGGGCAGCGCCTTCTCAAAGGAACTGCGACGCGACTTGAGCTTGCCTCGCACCAGTTGCATGCCGCCGAGCAACAGCAGCACGGTGGCCCAGAACACCGCCATGGTCGCCGAGCCCACCATGGAATAGAAGAGCACGGTGAGGATGACCTCGAAGCCCGCCACGTACAGCAGGGCCTGCTGGGGCGTGAACTTCAGGTCAGTCAACTCCATGAAGGAGTCGAAGCGTTCCTGCAGCATCTCGCGATCCACCAGTTTCGCCAGCAGGCTGCCCGCCCGGCGCCGGGGCTTGGCCAGATCCGGAAGCTCCAGGCTGGGATCAACGGAATAGCGCAGCACCAGTTGCTGGTGGGCACGCGACACCTGCAGGCGCCTTGCTTCATACAGGGCATACCAGAGCAGGCCCACCGAAATGAGCGTGCCCAGCGTGATCCAGAGTTTCATCGACGCCTCTGGAAAAGGGTGGGGGAGACGTCGACGCCGTGCTCGTGCAGTTCCTCAAGGCAGTGAGGGACGATCCCGGTGGCCTTGAGTTCGCCACGGACCTGCGAGGCGGGCGCGTGGGGATCGAACTCGAACTCGAAGATATTGTCGATCTGGATGGTCTCGCCTTCGATGCCGCTGACTTCCGAGATGTTGAGGATGCGGCGCGAGCCATCGCGCAGACGAGCCTGCTGCACGACGATGTGAATGGCAGCCGCGATCTGCTCACGAATGGCCCACACCGGCATGTCCAGGCCCGTCATCATGACCATCGTCTCGACGCGACGCAGCGCGTCGCGCGGGGAATTGGCATGCACGGTGGAAAGCGAGCCGTCGTGGCCGGTGTTCATGGCCTGCAACATGTCGAGTGCCGCAGCGTCGCGCACCTCGCCGACAACGATGCGATCGGGGCGCATGCGCAACGCGTTGCGCACCAGTTCGCGAATGGTGATGCCACCGACGCCCTCGATATTCGGCGGGCGCGCTTCGAGGCGGATCACGTGTCGCTGCTTGAGCTGCAGTTCCACGGCATCCTCGATGGTGATGATGCGCTCGGATTCAGGAATGAAGCCACCGATGATGTTGAGCGTCGTGGTCTTGCCCGAGCCCGTGCCACCACTGATCAGCACGTTGCGACGCCCGCGCACCACCGCGTCCAGAAAGGCCACGGCCTCCGGGTTGAGGGTGCCGAACGACAGCAGGTCCTTGATGGACATGGCTTCCTTGGAGAACTTGCGGATGGTGAGCGAGGAACCGTCGACGGCGATGGGCCGGATGATGGCATTCATGCGGGAACCATCGGGGAGGCGGGCATCCACCATGGGGCTGGACTCGTCCACGCGACGACCCACCTGCGAGACGATGCGGTCGATGATCTCGCGCAGGTGACGCTCGCTGGCAAAGCGGGCATTCACCGGCTCGATCACGCCATTCCGCTCTACATAGATGGCATCAAAGGCGTTCACCATGATCTCGGTACAGGTGCGATCACGCAACAGCGGCTCCAGGGGGCCGAGGCCCAGGGTGTCGTCGATGATCTCCTGCACGATGCGCGAGCGATCACTGCTCGAGAGGTCGGCGCGCTGGCTGGGCAGGATCTCGCCCAACACCTCGAACACGGTCTCGGACAGCGCATCTCGATCGATGTCGGAGGAGTACAAGCGGGCGCCCAAGCGCTCCACCAACTTCGAGTGCACCTGACGCTTGTACTGCTCGCGGAGGTCGAAGTGTTCCTCCGCCGGCCGCTCCACACCCGCGACACGGGCCGCGGAGGTACCGGTGACCTGTCCCAGGCGATCGGCAAGGCTCATGACTTGCGCCTGAACTTGGCCCACAGCGAAGGCTTCGACACCTCACGCTGCACGGGTGCCCCGGCCTCGGTGATGGCCAACGCGAAAATGGCCTTGCTGACCGGGTGCTCGGGGTTGTCCGCCACCAGCGTGGTACCGGTGTTGAGCGTGGCGGGCACATCGCGACTGGAGGGGATGGCTGTGGTCACCGGGATGCCGAGCACCTCTTCCACGTCGCCCTGGCCCAGACCGACGTCGCTACCAGCGCGGTTGAGCACGACATGCCAGCGCGAGCGCGGATAGCCGAGCGCGTCGAGGGTCTCCATTGCGACCTTGATGTTCTTGAGCGACGGCAGGTCGAGTGTGGTGACGAGGATGTAGGAGTCGGCCTTCTCAAAGCTGCGCAGGGTGACTTCCGCGAAGGACGGGGGAGTGTCGAGCACGATGAAGGAGTACATGGTGCGCAGCACGTCGATGATGTTCATGGCGATGTCCGGCGTGATGAACTCGGCCTCCGCCGGCTTGGCAGGCGCCAGCAGTGCGTCGAGATTCTCCGCGTAGGGAGTGATGAGCGAGCGCACGTGCGTTGCGTCAAGCTCACCCTCGAACTGCACCGCGCGGCTGATGGTGACCGCCGGATCCAGCTTGAGGAAGATGGCGACATCGCCGAAGTCCAGGTCGAGGTCGACAATGCAGACACGACCACGGTTGAGCTTGGCCAGTGACTCCGCCAGATTGGTGGCGATCGTCGTCTTCCCACAGCCGCCCTTGGCGCCGAACACCATGATGACCTTGCCGGCCTCCACATCGATCGTGGATCCCATGGCCCCGCGCAGCTGGTTGGAGAAGTTCTGCGAGCGACGCACTGCCGCCGTGATGCCCTCGACATCGTCGATGGAGACCACGTCGCGGATGCCCGACCGCAGAGCCGCCGTGACGATTTCGGTGTCGATACGCTCGCGCATCATGATGATGCCGAGATCAGGGCGGTTGAGTCGGTAGCGGTCAGCGACGGCAGAGGCAACCGGCATGGTGACCTCGGGCGCGATCACGGCCAGCAACTCGTCCGGATGGTCATCTAGGAAGCTGTGGAGCGCCTGCGCGCTGGTGACGACTTCGGCGTCGCTGGAGAGCAGAACGCGATAGCGCTCAGGATCAACCCGAGGGCTGCCAAGAACAATGGTCATTTAGTTGGCCCCCACTGTGCTCGACAACATGGCCAGATAGATGCTGCCGCTGTTCACGGCCTTCACCAGTGTGGGCGCGTCAGCGAGCGGCACGGCCACGGTCACCAGACCATCGGCACCGATTCCGTTGCCGGCACCCATGGCACTCGTGTTGCCAACGGCGAGCACCAGCACATCGTTGAACACCACTTCCGGTGCAGCCTGCGTGGTGGCGGTCGCCGCACGGTTCTGGAGCACGGCCACATGATCACCGGCGTTGAGGAAGGGAGCCAGGCGGTTGGCAACCGGCAGCGTGAACGACACCGCCACGTCACCGGAGGGGATGGGCAGGATGCGATTGGTCTCGGCGGTGGCCAGGAAGTCACCTGTGAACAGCAGACGTCCAGCCGGCAGGTCCCGGCCAGCCACCAGGCTGCCCGTGACGCTCGTGCCCGGACGCAGCATGGATGCCACCGCGAACTTGGACGGCACATCGACGGGACCCACCAGGCCCTGGCTCACTGCAGTCGCGTAGCTGGTACCCGCAGGGATGCTGCCGTTGGTCTGCAACACGGTCACGGTCTCAAGCCCCGCCATCACGTGCTGCTCCGCGTTCTGCAGGTAGTAGTAGCTCGACACCCCCGTGGCGGTGGCAAGAACAATCGCGACCATGATGAGGACGATCACGCGTTTCATATTTGCATCCTAGGGTTGGGGTTCGGCACCGCACAGAGTCCCGCTGTGCTGTTGGTCAAGACATCGATTACTTGGTGAACACACATAGCCACGTCGCGGTTGCGCTGATGGTGTCGGATGAGGGCGCGAAAAGGCTTGCGGGGGTGATCCACTTGAAGTGCACAGAAGCAGTGACGGTATCGATCACCGGCGCAGCAGTGGTCACGGTGTCAGGCGGGCAGATGGTGACCTGCACGCTCACAGGAGTGGACGATCCGGCCATGCCCTGGATGCCCATGGAATCCGCGACGCTCAAGGCAACCGCGGTGGCGCTGTCGGAGGGCAGGTGCATGGCCGCTACCCGGGCGCCCTGCGATGCCGCATTGGTGAGCGCGTTCTTGATGAACATGGCACGACCGAAATCGATGATGCCGAGCAGGATCAACAACAGGACCGGCAGGACCAGGGCGAACTCCACGGCGACCGCGCCACGCTCGCGGCGAGTGAGCACACGACTCATGGCCGCACCGTGTATCCGGGGACGCTGGCGTTGCCGTACCCGGCCACTTCCACGTTGCTGAAGCGACCCCATAGGCATAGCTTGCCGGCCTTGGCATTGCAGTACTGGCTGTTGTTCGCGTACAGAGGGTCAGCCGATCCCGTGCCTGATCCGCATGGCGACTTCTTGCCTCCATTGATGGCGTTGGCTTGTGTCCACGGGCTGCCCGCGGGGACGGCACTGTTTGCCGTGGGCAGATACCAACAGCCATTTGCGCCATCAAAGATCGCCTGCAACTGGAACTGGGCAAATGCGGGAACCTGAACCAGACAGTTGGTTGCGGTGCTGTTCTTGGGGCAATCCGTAGTCGCATCGGATGCGAGTACTTCGTGCCCGGACAAGCCCATCCAGCGAGGGTTCTGACCGCCAATGGCAGCATTCGCCGTACTCGTATCGAAATAGGCAGCGAGCTGCTGGGCTGAGCAAAGCCCGCTGGCAATGATTTTCGTGCTGGTCGTGGTGGTGCCGTTGATGACGAGGGGATAGGTCTTCAGGTCGCCGGTGACACACTGCTGACCCACTATCCCGCCGACTTCATTGGTCCAGTAGTCGGTGGTCGGACTATTGACGGTGACGTTGGTGGTGGGGTTGTTCGGGTCGATCTTCCCCCAATTCACGGTGCAGGTTGTAGGCGGCGAATCTGAGACCGGCGTGACCGGAACCTGATTGCTGTTCGCTGTCTTCTGCCAGAGCAGTGTGTCCGAGTCAACCGTTCCGATCTGGCAGGCCGGCAGCAGCATGACTGCAGGCACCGCATGTGTGACACCGCTCCACCAGATGCCCTGCCCGCAACCGGTGAACGATCGCGCGCCGGTCGAAATGAACACCGTCGATACTGGCGTCAGGTTCGTGACCACGATCCGGATCCAGGGGTCCGTGGGGCCCACTGGCTGGCCACTCTGATTGGTCAGCACCGGGCAACTGGCAGCGGCCTGCGCCGAGGTGTAGCCGGAGGTGCAATTCACGGTTGGAGTGCTGGTATCAGGGCTCGAGTTCCAGCAGGCACCCACTAGCTTCACTTCGGCGGGATTCACCGTTTGGTTGATCACAGTGGCCATCGTGACCGCATCGACGCAACCGGTCTTGAGGCAACGGGCGACGATGGACTGAACCGTGCTGTCTGCTGCGGCCTGGACCTGGGACTTGGCAACCAGCAGGCGGCCGATGTCAACCGCAAGCGCCAGCGCGGCCGTCAGGACCCCCGCACCAGCCAGCACGGCAACCAGCATGACCACCGCACCCCGGTCGGAGCCCTTATAGAAACGCTTCAGCACGAGGCGAGTATTGCAGTCTGAGGGCCGAAAGACACCTACTTTTCTCCACATGTCTATCGGAGATCACGCTCAGCCATCCGCGTCATCACCCGCGTGCCAGCTCCAGCGACCCAGCTCCAGCGCAAAACTCGAGCACCCAGGCCGCACTGATGACGCGTTGTTGCGGTGGCACGTCGCCGCACCCGGGACGGTTGTGGGGGATGGTGGAGGCTGGCAACTTCGCTGCCGAACCGTCCGAAATGGCATAATGTTCCTTATCGGCGTTCCATGTTTGCAGCAACCCGCGCCTGATCGTGTGCCCATGTCCTGGCGTCAGCCGTTCCAGCGTGCGGTGGAACCGCGCTCGATCAAGGTGGTCGGCAGCACCAACTGCTTGACCTCACTCACATCACCGGTGATCCGGGACGCGATCTGCCATGCCGCCAGTTCGCCTAGCGTGTCGACGGGCTGGGCCACCGTGGTGAGATCCCAGGCCGACGCCACTTCATGGTCGTCGATACCGATGATGGAGAGATCGGTGGGCACCTGCAGACCGTGACGGCGCGCCGCGGACATGACGCCGTAGGCCATTTCATCGCTCTGGGCGACAATGGCGGTGGGCGAGTTGATCATCGCAAACAGCCGCTCCACGGCGCTCTCAGCGCCACGAGCCGTGAAGTCGGCGTGCACCTCGAGGCTGGGGTCCCAGCGCACCCGGGCCTCCTCGAAGGCCTTGAGGAAGCCGTTGCGACGGTCCCGTGTGGTGGTGAAGCTCCAGGGCTCGAAGGGCCCTTCGCTCACCAGGCCGATGCGCTCGTGGCCCAGTTCCAGCAGATGGCGGGTGGCCACCAAGCCGGCTTCCACGTCGTCGATCCGCACATTCGACACCTTGGGATTGTCGACACCGATCATGACGATAGGGATGCCGACCCGTTCCAAGGCATCGAGGTCGAGGTCCGACAGCGGCATTGAAACGGCGATGGCGCCGTTCACGCCCAGATCCTGCAGATGCTCGGCCAGCGCCCGTCGCCGACCCTGGCTGTCAACCGGTCGTGATACGACCAGATCGATGCCCCGATCATGCATGACCCGTTCCGCACCCTCCAGCACGCGCGCGAAGTACCAGCGGCCGACGAAGGGCACGATCAGCGCCACCCGGGGCCGGGAATTCTCCAGGCGCGCAGGTGCATTGCGCACCGGAAGCACGTAGCCCATGGCATTGGCGACTTCCACCACATGACGACGCGTGCGCTCGGAGATGGAGGGATGATCGCGCAAGGCGCGCGACACCGTCGCGACTGACACCTCAGCTTGTTGCGCTACATCTCGAATCGTGACTGCCACATGTGCTCCCTTGGTGCGATTAGCCTAGGACCGGTTCCCGACCGACGGAGTGGAGCAGCATGAAGGCGACGGTTGTCGGGGAGGTCGTCATCGACCGCTTCTTCCAAGCCGATGGCAGTGCCATGGATGTGGTGGGCGGCTCGGCAAGCAATACCGCGATCGCCCTGCAGCGCGCTGGTGTCGAAACCGCGCTGCGCGCCCGCTTCTCGCGCGATGCTGCCGGGCGCGTCCTGCGGGCGCACAATGAGGCCGAGCACCTTGACCTCAGTGCCGCTCCTGACGTGGACGAGCCGGCGTCGATCGTCGAGGTGCGGCTGGCTGCAGACGGGCAGCCGGCGTACGTCTTCCGCCTCGAGGGGGCGGCGGACTGGCAATGGACGGCCGAGGAGCTGGCCACTCCCCTGCCCGAGGGCACCGGCGTCGTGCTGGTCGGCTCCATCGCCTCGGTGCGCAGCCCCGGTGGGCCCCGCACTCGAGACTGGTTGACGCAGCTTTCGCCACGGCCCCTCATCGCCTTCGATCCCAACGCCCGTCCCGCAGCCGCGCAGACAGAGGAGGCTGCCCGCGAAATGCGTGCCGGCGTTGCGGACTGGTGTCGGATTGCAGACTTCATCAAGGTCTCGGACGAGGATCTGCGCTGGCTCTCCCCCGGTGTCGCGGAGAACAATCAGGCGGCGGCCTGGTCACAGGACGCCGCGTTCGTGGTGATGACGCGTGGTGCCAACGGCTCCGCCGTGTTCGTCGATGGCGAGATGGTGTGCGAAGTGCCCGGAGAACGCATCGAGGTGGCGGACACCGTGGGCGCAGGCGACACCTTCATGGCCTGGCTGATCCGGGGCACGCTGCTCGCGACCGAGCAACACAGCCTGCGCGAGCTGGCGCATGACACCGGTGCTCTGCGCGCGATCGTGACGAAGGCGGGCCGCGCCGCGGCGATCAACTGCACTCGCCGCGGCTGCAACCCGCCTTTCGCCGAAGAGGTGTGACCAGCGTCAGTCCGCGTATGCCGCGGGCTCGGGGCAGGTGCACACCAGGTTTCGATCCCCGTAGGCGCCGTCGATGCGCCCGACCGGCGGGAAGTACTTCAGCGAATTGGACCCCATGGGACCGGTCGGGTATGCGCCCTGTTCACGCGTGTACTTGCGGTCCCAGTCGCCGAGCAGTGCCCGCGCCGTATGCGGTGCATGGCGTAGCGGTGAATCCTCCACCGCGATCCTGCCGTCGATGACGTCCTGGATCTCCCGGCGGATGGCGATCATGGCGTCGATGAAACGCTCGATCTCTGCCAGGGGCTCGCTTTCGGTGGGTTCGATCATGAGCGTGCCCGCGACCGGGAACGACATGGTCGGCGCATGGAAGCCGGCATCCATCAGGCGCTTGGCGATGTCATCCACCGTGACACCGGAATCGTGGGTGAGCGGACGGACGTCGACGATGCATTCGTGCGCCACCAGACCGGATTCGCCCTTGTACAGCACCGGGAAATGCTCGTCGAGGCGCTTGGCGATGTAGTTGGCGCTCACGATGGCCGCCCGCGTTGCCTCGCGCAGGCCCTGCGCACCCATCATGCCGATATAGGCATAGGGAATCTGCAGCACGCCAGCGCTGCCCCACGGTGCGCCGCTCACCGGACCGATGCCACCGTCCTCGACCCCGCGACCCAGCGGCCCGCATTCGGGGTGGATGGGATGCGAGGGCAGGAAGGGCGCTAGGTGGGCACGGACGCCGATAGGACCGACACCCGGGCCACCACCGCCGTGCGGGATGGAGAAGGTCTTGTGCAGGTTGAGGTGCGACACATCAGCGCCGAATCGACCGGGCTTGGCCAGGGCTACCAGGGCATTGAGGTTGGCACCATCCACGTACACCTGGCCACCGGCATCGTGCACCATGGCGCAGATGTCCGTGATCGCGGCCTCGAACACGCCATGCGTTGACGGATAGGTGATCATGAGCGCTGCGAGATTGTCGCGATGCTCAGCGATCTTGGCGCGAAGATCATCGAGATCGACGTTGCCGCGATCATCGGTTGCCACCACGACCACGCGCATGCCGGCCATCACCGCGCTGGCGGGGTTGGTGCCGTGGGCGCTGGCGGGGATCAGGACGCGATCACGATGCCCCTCACCCCGTGAACGGTGGTAACCGCCGATGGCCAGCAGGCCCGCGAACTCGCCCTGGCTACCGGCATTCGGCTGCACCGTGACGTAGTCGTAGCCGGTGATCTCCACCAACCACTGCTCAAGGGTGCGAATGAGCGTGAGCGTTCCCTGCGCCTGATCCAGCGGCGCGAAGGGATGCAGATTCGCGAACTCCGGCCAGCTGACGGCTTCCATCTCGGTGGCAGCGTTGAGCTTCATGGTGCACGAGCCCAGCGGGATCATGGTGCGATCCAGCGCCAGATCCTTGTCGGCGAGGTTGCGAAGGTAGCGCATCATCTGCGTCTCACTGTGCATCATGTCGAAGATGGGGTGCTTGAGGGCACGCGAGGCGCGGAGCATCGGGAGCGGCAGCGCTGAGGGTGCGGAGGCGGGCAGCGCTCCCCCACCGAGCGCGGACAGCAGCGCAGCAGCCAAGGCATCCGTGGTCGTCTCGTCGAAGGCGACGGCGAAGGTGGTGTCGTCGACACGACGCAGGTTGAAACCGGCCGCCAGCGCGGCCGCCAGCGCCGCGTCCACTCCTTCGCGGTCCGCACCGAACTGCACGGTGTCGAAGAAGGCCTTGCGCAGCAACGGGAATCCCGCCGCCTCCATGGCCGCGGCGAAGCGAGAGGTGAGGCTGTGCACACGGGAGGCAATGGCCTTCAGGCCCTCCGGGCCGTGATACACCGCGTACATGCCGGACATCACGGCAAGCAGCACCTGTGCAGTGCAGATGTTGGAGGTGGCCTTCTCGCGGCGGATGTGCTGCTCGCGCGTCGAAAGCGCAAGCCGCATGCCGGCGTTGCCTTCATTGTCGACGCTGACTCCAACCAGACGACCGGGCATGGAACGCTCCAGGCCCTTGTGCACGGACATGAATCCCGCATGCGGTCCTCCGAAGCCCATGGGCACGCCGAAGCGCTGCGCCGAACCGATGGCCACGTCAGCACCCAGTCGACCCGGCGCCTCAATGAGTTGCAGCGCCAGCAGGTCGGTGGTGACCGTGACCAGCGCCTCCTGCTCATGCGCCGCCACGATGGCATGGCGGAGGTCGCGGATCTCGCCGGAGGAACCCGGATACGAGAGCAGGACGCCGAAGTACTCGCCCACCGGCACGCCGGTGGAGAAGTCATGCGTCACCAGTTCGATGCCGATGGGGTTGGCGCGCGTCTGCATGACCGCCAGCGTCTGCGGATGGGTGTCCACGTCGACGACGATGCGATTGCTCTTGGACTTGGCGGCCCGCTTCATCAGCGTCATGGCCTCTGCGGCAGCCGTGGGTTCGTCGAGCAAGGAAGCCGAGGCCACGTCGAGACGCGTGAGCTCGCAGATCATGGTCTGGAAATTCAGCAGTGCTTCCAGTCGTCCTTGCGAAATCTCCGGCTGGTACGGCGTGTAGGCCGTGTACCACGCGGGGTTCTCCAGGATGTTGCGCAGGATGACGCTGGGCACGTGGGTGCCGTAGTAGCCGAGGCCGATGTACGAGTGCAGCAACTGATTGCGGGAGCCCAGCTCGCGCAGGTGCTCGATCATGCCGGCCTCGTCGTAGGCGGCAGGCAGCTGCAGGCTGTCGGTCCACTTGATGGTCTCGGGGACGACGGACGCGACCAGCGCTTCTGCCGATTCGAAGCCCACGGCCTGAGCCATGGTCTCGATCTCGAGTTCGCGGGGTCCGATGTGCCGCGCGGCGAATTGCTCCATGAATGGGTCTCCTCTTTGAGACCCGAAGGTCTCCTCAATGGGAAGACCCCTCTGTCTTCGCAGGTACTGCGGCCTGAGAGCTTCGCGACGCTGCCCGAGCGACGTCGTTTTCCCCTTCGGCGGAGCACAAGGCTCACTTTTCAGATTGATCTGTTCAATTGCGGTCCGTCTGCCTGAGAGATTCCGGGGTGGTTGCTCCGTCGGCGGCCGCCAATGGCTGTGGCAGCACTCTCCCGCATGAACACTTGCGATCGCAGGAAGTCTAGAACCTCCCGGCCCGTGCCGAGTCCAGCTCAGCCGGCGTGGCGCTGTGCGCGCCTCATCGACAGCTCATCGGTGGCGGCAGCAGTCACTGTCGGCTCCATGGGTTCCGTGGGAAGCGTGGCCAGCGTGCCCTCGACTTCCTCCCACACGCGACCAACGGCGATGCCGAACACGCCTTGTCCGCCGCGCACCAAGTCAATGACCTCATCCGCAGAGGTGCAGGCATACACCGAGGCCCCGTCACTCATGAGCGTGAGATTGGTGAGGTCCTCGACCCCGCGCGAGCGAAGGTGATCTATAGCGGCCCTGATGTTCTGCAGTGAGACTCCGGTGTCCAGCAGTCGCTTCACAACCTTGAGCAGCAGGATGTCACGGAATCCGTAGAGGCGCTGGGTTCCGGACCCGGAGGCCGAGCGGACGCTAGGTTCGACCAGCCCGGTGCGGGCCCAGTAGTCGAGCTGCCGGTAGCTGATGCCGGCCGCTCCGCAGGCCACCGGTCCACGAAAACCGACATGCTCCGGCTCGGGTTGGTGTTGCACCACGACCGGCTCAGCGGTGGTGGCGGGTGCGACGTCAAGGCGCGGTTCCATGTGGCCTCCAGCGGAAGGGGGAAACTCCGCTGCCCACACCGTAGGTGGACGGCGATGACAGGTCAACGACCGAGCGGTCCGACACGCCAACAAACTCTCTACCGTGACTTGAGAGTTCAAACATTCAATGTGAGGTCGAGAGTTTCCGCGAACTCGGTTCAGGCTTGACCGAAATCCTCTGGTGACACTTCATCAAGGAAAGCGCGGAAGGCGTCGACATCCACCTCATCCTCACTGGGCGCCTCGACTACCGCTGCCGCATCGAGCACCTCATCCGCCACCAGGATGGGCGCCTTGGCCCGGAGCGCGATAGCCACCGCATCGGAGGGCCGACAGGCCACACGCTGCCCGCTGGCCAGCACCAGGTCGGCGTAAAAGACGCCGTCGACCAGACTCGTCACCTCCACGCGCTCGCAGGGGGCACCCAGCGCCTCCAGCACGTTGAGCAGCAGATCATGTGTGAGTGGTCGGGAGGGCACATAGCCCTGTTGCGATAAGGCGATCGCCGCTGCTTCCGGACTGCCGATCCAGATCGGCAATTGACGACGCTCATCGCTAAGCAGCAGGACGATCTCGTTGCTCGCCTCGATCATGCGAATTCCGGAAACGGATACCTGACGCATGGTTCCTCCTCTGCGTCGCCCTTGCGGGATCAGCGGGATCAGCGTGCGACGCTGTTGATTCCGCTGCGCACCAATGATGCGTGTAACGCCACCGAGAGCGCCGCTATTTCCCGAGCGGTCTCAGCCGCACGCTGCACCCCATCGGGTGCCTTGGACTTGGCGATCGGCGTGATGACCTGCTGCACCAGGCCGATCTCGCGATCGGCAGCGGCCTTGAATGCGCGCAGGTGGCGGGGCTCGATGCCAAAAGCCAGCAGCGCACCCACCGCCCGCAGGACGTCGAAGTCATCGCCCGAGTAGAAGCCCTCCTGACCGGACACCAAACCGAAACCCTCGATCTCCTGTAGAGACTTACTGTCGATGCCGGCAGCTTCGCACAACTCTCCCGCAGTCATCCGGACCGGCTTGCTGGCGGAGAAGTCCTCCGGTCGGACCAGGCTGTCCACTGAAACCAGTGGCCGCAGTGGGGTCTCCCCGGTCGGAGGCTGCAGTCCCCGGTCGATGGCGTCGAGGTGGTCCTTGATCACGCGCAGCGGGAGGTACTGATCCCGTTGCAACCCGAGGATGTAGCGCAGACGCTGCACATCGCCGGGAGCGAACTTGCGGTAGCCGCTGGCCGTGCGCTGCGGCGTCACCAGTCCCTCGGATTCGAGGAAACGGATCTTGGAGATGGTGACGTCGGGGAAATCGGACTTGAGAAGTCCGAGCACTTCGCCGATGCTCAGCAGGCTCTCCCGTGCGGCAACTGCTGCTCTCACTCGTCGTCTCCGTTCGAGGTGTAGAACGTGAATCGGTACTTGCCGATCTGTACTTCGTCTCCGGAGCGCAGTGCGGTAGCGCCGGCGATCCGGGATCGGTTGACATAGCTGCCGTTCAGGCTGCCGGTATCAGACAACGTCCAGCCTTCGGCGTTGCGGGTCAACGTCGCATGGTGCCGGGACACGGTGATGTCATCGAGAAAGATCTTCGACTCGGGAGCGCGCCCGATATCGACAATGTCACCCGAAAGCGAGAAAGAGGCTCCCTCATTGGGGCCGCGCCACACCACCAGCACGGCCGAGTCACGCTGCGCCTCGGGCGCCGTATCGAGGTCCAGCACGCCGGTGACATCGGCAACGCCCAAGGTGTGCCCGCACTTGCCGCAGAAGCGATCCTCCGGATGCCCGTGGTGCCCGCACACCGAACACGTCGTCATCGTGACTCCTCGTCGCGCAGTGTCGGCATAAGCCTAAAGTTGAAGATCACCTTCAGCCTACGGAGGTTCAGCGCCAAGGGTCAATCAGGCGTATGTCAGGACTGGGTGAGGTACGCCTCGTACTCGGAAGCCGACATGAGGTGCTCCTGAGCATGCATGGCGCCACCCGAAACCTCGACCTCTGCGATCCAACCGTCACCGTAGGGGTCCTTGTTCACGGTTTCCGGTGCCGTTTCGACCTTGTCGTTGCGGTGCACGATCACGCCGTCAACCGGCGCGAAGATGTCACTGACACTCTTCGTGGATTCGATTTCGCCACAGGCCGCGCCAGCACTGATGGTCTCACCGACGTGCGGGAGTGTGAGGAACACGATGTCGCCCAGTGCGTCCTGCGCGTAATCCGTGATCCCGAACCGAACCAGACCGTCCGAGACCTCGTGGACCCACTCGTGGTCCTTGGTGTAGTGGAAGTCATTGGGGATGTTCGTCATGCGGGCCCTCCATGGTCACGATGTGGCGGCAGCGTAGCGCGGCTTATGTGGCTGCACGATCGAGTCAATGGTCACGTCCTGCATCGATGTGGCAGCGAAGTTGGCACCTACGGCGTTCACCGCATCGGCCACACCACCTGGAATTCTCATGGCTGCGGCCATTGTGTCGCCGTCGCCGATTGCGGTAATGACGTACGGCGAAGTGACGACTACACCGTCGATGCTGATACCGCGGTCGCGCCCGTCTGCGAACCAGCTGTTGACCACGACCCGCCGCCCGTTGATGTCGATGGCCTCTGCACCTGCATCGCGCAATTCCTCTACGCAATCAAGGATGATCGAGGAATCAACCACGCCCTGGGGATCGGTGATGCGAATACGCAGGCCTGGCCCATACACGGGAACCGTGCCGGCAAGCACGCTCAGGGCACGGACACGATCCCTGGTCTGGGCGATCACCTGCTCGGCTGAACCGGACAGCAACTGGTCGCGTGCCGAGGTGAGCACACGCGTCTCCTCCTCCAGTCGCGCCCGCCGCTGTGTGAGGTCGTCGAGAATCTGCAGCAGGTCACTCTCGCGCGCGCTGGCCAGGACACCCGTGGTGTCATTGGTCTGCACCGTGCCCACCATCACGAAGCCCAGCAACACGCACATGCCGCCGACGATCCACTGCCGTCGGGTGCGCCGTGGCTTGAGTGCGATCCGCACCCGGTCCCGTTCGCTGAGCGGCATATCAGGCCTTGAACACGTGGCGCCGGATCGCAGCCAGGTTGGAGAAGATGCGGGCAGCCAGCACGACCACTACGCCGGTGGAGAGTTGCGCGCCGACACCGAGCTGGTCGCCGAGGAACACGATGAATGCAGCCACGATGACATTGCTCAGGAACGACACCACGAACACGCGGTCCTCGAAGACTCCGGCCAGCAGGGCACGGAAGGCACCGAACACGGCGTCCAGGGCCGCCACCACCGCGATGGGCAGATAGGGCTGCATCCACAGCGGCACTGCCGGCTGCAGCACGACACCCAGCACCACACCGAGCAGCAATCCAAGTGCGGGGATCATGATCCTCCTTGCGGTCGGGCCGCGGTTGGCAGGGCGGACGTTCCGGCCGGAAGCCGCAGGTCGCTGCTCGATGACACTGACCAGCGAATACGGTAGCGATCCTGCAACTGCGTCAGTTCGCTCCACTCCGGTGACCGGCGAAGTTTCTCCAGCATCATGGCCGACGGACCGATGGCCCGGATGCTCAGGGGCACGGCAACCGGCTTGTAGTCAACCAGGATGGCGCTTCCGGCGTTGCGGATGGAGGTACGTGCAGTCAATCGCACGTCATCGATGCTGATCGCCTCCGCGCCAGCAGCCCACAGCCCGTTGACGGCGTGTTGCACATCCCTGTCGATGATGCGCCCCAGATCCGTCGTGCCCGAGAAGGTCGGACGCTGGGAGTTGTCGAGCACCAGCACCACGCCTTCGCCGCGCACCGGGACGAAGGCTGCTGCCATCCCCTGCTGGTCCAGCGCCGCCGCCAGCGCACCGTTGAGATCCGGGCGAACCGCCAGTTGCGTGGTCCGCAGCAACTCCCGAGCGGTCTCGTAAGCGGCCTCGACGCCTTGCGTGAGTTTCTGCTCGGCGATGACGCGCGTACGGAGCGCATCACGCTCGGCTGTGATCTGAGGCCGTGATCGCGCGATGCCGATCGCCGACGACACCACCACGAATCCCACCAGCATCATGGAGAGGATGGACGAACCCCTGCCCAACAGGTCGGCTCGATGGTGATGATTGGCAGCCTCCCGGTATTCGGCGATGCCATCAGCCTCCAGCACCAGGGTCAGCCAATCCCGTTGCACCTTGCGATCCGTCACGCCTCCACGTCACCCCGCTGCAGCCAGTACAGCAACGCTGCATACCAGTACATTCCGACGCCCCACAGGCCGAAGGCCCAGCCGAAAGCTCGTGCCAGGCCCTGCAGGGGAGGCACCGCCTGACCCAGGATCAGGATGGGAAAGGAATAGAGCAAGAGCATGGTGGCCGCCTTGCCGACGTAATGCACGGGCACACCGAAGATGCCCTTCGTACGCAACCACGCCAGATAGGCAGCCATGCAGAGGTCGCGAGCCAGGACCGCCACCACCAGCCACGCCGGAATGACGGCGATGACTGCCAGACCGATGAGCGTGGTCGCGATGTACAGCCGATCTGCGATCGGATCGAGGTTCTCCCCCAGTTTCGAGTACTGGTGCAGGCGCCGTGCCAGCATGCCGTCGGCCCAGTCGGAGAAACCTGCATAGACGAGGAGCAGGAGTGCGAGCAGGAACTGGTGCGCGGTGATCGACCAGTAGAAGAACGGCACACCGAGCAGACGCGATGCCGAGAGCAGGTTGGGGATCGTCAGGATCCTGCTCGCGTCTTCCGTCACCACGTCGGCCTCCACCGCACAACCTAACCTGAGACCGTAGGACTGCGGCTCATCGGGTCACAAGGCGCGGGCGGCGGCGCACTGGGATTGCGATAGTGTTCCGCCTGCATCGCGACGCAGTTGGTCGCTCGATGACGGGCTTTAGCGCAGCTTGGTAGCGCACTTGACTGGGGGTCAAGGGGTCGTGGGTTCAAATCCCGCAAGCCCGACGAAGGTGAAGGCCGAGTCCAACTCGGCCTTCACTGCTTTCCGGCCACGGTCATCACCACAAGCCTGCAGCCACCCCGGCTACCCGTGGCGCTTGGCGCGGATCCGCAATTGGATGCGAATCGGTGAACCCTCGAAACCGAACTCCTCGCGCAGGCGTCGCTCGATGAATCGCCGGTAGCCGGCCTCAAGGAATCCACTGGTGAAGAGCACGAAGGTCGGCGGGCGGATGCCTGCCTGGGTGCCGAAGAGGATTCGTGGCTGCTTGCCGCTGCGCAGCGGGTGGGGGTGTGAAGCCACCAGCTCCCCGAGGAACTGGTTGAGGCGCCCGGTGGGGATGCGGGTGTCCCAGCCCTCGAGGGCACGCTCAAGGTGTGGCACCAGCTTCTGCACATTGCGGCCGGTCTTGGCGACCAGGTTGATGCGCGGAGCCCAGTGCACCTGCTGCAGGTCTACCTCGTACTGGCGTTCCAGCTCGCGGCGACGATCCTCGTCCACCAGATCCCACTTGTTGAACGCGAGCACCACGGCGCGTCCCGAGTCGACGACCATCGACACGATGCGCTGGTCCTGTTCGGAGAGCTGCTCGCCGGCATCGATCATGACCAGCGCCAGTTCGGCCTTCTCCAGGGCGGCCCTGGTGCGCAAAACGGCGAAGTACTCGTGCCCGCTGGCCTCCGCAACACGACGACGGATCCCCGCGGTGTCAACAAAGCGCCAGGTGCGTCCCTCGATCTCAATGAGCTCGTCCACCGGATCCACCGTGGTGCCGGCAACTGGCGACACCACCGCCCGGTGCTCCCCTGCCAGCTGGTTCAGCAGCGAGGACTTGCCCACGTTGGGCTTGCCGACGATGGCGATCCGACGCGGGCCGGATTTCCGGAACTGTGCGTCTGACTCCGCTGGCAGTGCCTCGATCATGGCGTCGAGCAACTCACCGGATCCGCGCCCGTGCAGCGCTGACACTGCGAAGGGCTCACCCAGCCCCAGGCTCCACAGTGCGGTGGCATCCGCCTCAGCACGCGAGTCGTCGACCTTGTTCGCGCAGAGCAGCACCGGTTTGCGGCTGCGCCGCATCAGTCGCACGACCGCCTCGTCATCGTTGGTGGCTCCCACCGTGGCGTCCACCACAAGCACCACCACATCAGCCATGGCCATTGCCACTTCCGCCTGTTCGGCGATGAGCGCGGACATGCCCTGCGCCTTGACCTCGTAGCCTCCGGTGTCGAGCAGGACGAAGGGGACGCCCGCCCACTCCGCCTCGTAGGCCACGCGATCGCGCGTTACGCCGGGCACGTCCTCCACCACGGCTTCACGACGGCCGATGATGCGATTGACGAGCGTGGACTTGCCCACGTTGGGACGACCGACGATGGCGATCACGCCGCGCGGCGTGTGCTCGTCCCGCACTTCCACGAACTCCTGCTCGGCTTCGAGCCGGGCCGCCGCAAGTTCCGCGGCCCTCAACTCATCGGCCTCGTCAGGGACGAACCACTCCTGATCGCCTGCCTCCAACTGTTCTTCTGTCATGCGAGTTCACCACCGTCACTTCGCTCGACGAGTTCGGCGACCTCGTCAATCACCTGCTCGAGCGTCAGGTAGGTCGCATCAATTCGGGTCACATCGGCAGCCTCCCGCAAGGGAGAGTGCGTGCGTGTGGAGTCGATGGCATCCCGGGCCGCAATCGTCTGCTTCATGCGTTCGGCGAGCGCCGGGTCGTGGAATTCCGCGGCCCGTCGGGCCTCCCGGGCCGGCAGATCCGCGGTGAGGAAAACGCGCACATCGGCATCGGGGGCGACCACCGTGGTGATGTCGCGCCCTTCCACCACGATGCCACGCGCCGCGGCTGCGATGATGTCGCGCTGGAGTTGCACGGCCCGTGCGCGCACCTGCGGATCGGCTGCGATTGCGGACACCGCTGCCGTGACTTCGGGTCCGCGGATCTCCGCAGTCACATCCCGGCCACCGATGCGCACGGCCGGTGCCTGGGGATCGGTCGTCATGCTCAAGGGACATGTCGATAAATCTGCATGTCCTTGTATTGACCACAGGGTCAAGGCGCGATACATGGCTCCGGTGTCCAGGTACTGAAGTCCGAAGCGTGCGGCGATAGCCCGCGAAACGCTGGATTTGCCCGAGCCGCTGGGGCCATCGATGGCAACGATCATCCGCTTCCGCATTCGGCAAGCGTACTTACGAACGCACCTTCCAGCCGCCGGCAATAAGCAGTTCGCGCAATACCGGAGCCACTTCCGCTCTCACGCTCAGGTCCACAACTGCGTTCTCGCGTCCCAACATGTGATCGATTCGCACGTCCTCGATGCTGATGTTGGCATCCGCGGCGGCGGCGAAGAGCCGGGCCAGTGCTCCCGGACGATCATCAACCGACACCGACAGCACGGCATCCTCGGTCCGCGCCGGGCCACCGTGCTTGGCCGGGATGCGCGCACGTCCGGCATTGCCTACGTGAAGCATCTCGCGTACTGAGGCGCCCGCGCGCAGAGCGGACCGCACGGCACTGAGTTGTGCTTCGAAGGCGGCGAGCACCACATCCACCTCATCCGCGTTGGCCGTGAGGATGTCGTCCCACAATTCCGGGCTGGAGCCGGCGATCCGCGTGAGGTCCCGCAGGCCCTGGCCGGAGAGCTGGATGTCATCCACCGGGGCCCGGGCGATGAGCCCTGCCATCACGGATGCCACCACCTGCGGAGTGTGCGAGGTGAGGGCGACAGCCCGATCGTGTGCTTCAGGCGTCATGATGCGAACCACTGATCCACAGTCTTCGGCCAGTCCTCGCACCTCCTCCAGGCGCGCCTCCGGCACCTCCTCGGTCGGAGTCAGAATCCACAAGCGGTCGACAAAGAGGTCGGCACGCGCACCTGCTGGTCCACTGGTCTCCCGACCAGCCATGGGATGGCCACCGACAAAACGGCCATGCACACCTTGTATTGACTCAACATCAGCCAGAGGTTGAGTTTTTATGGACGATACGTCTGTAAATGTCGCGTTGACGTAACGTCGTCCGTACTCATCGACAACTTTTCTGAACTGGCTAGGTGGCACGGCCACGATCACCACCTGCGGCTCAGCGGAAGCAGCTACTGGTTGGCCAGCGCCCAGTTTCCGTGCCAGCTCCACGTGCTCAGACAATCGGTCTGCCAGCCACACTTCATGTCCGGCCTGCCGGAGCGCCAACCCCAGCGAGGTGCCCAGCAGACCGCTGCCGACTATGAGGACCTGCATCATTGGGCCAGGTCTATCCGCAGCACCTCGGCACCCCGCCGGTACACATGGACCAACTCCGCCCGCTCCTTGGCCGTCTCAACATGCATGAGCACACGAACCACGCGCGGCAGCGCACTCGCCACCTCAATCTCCACCGCGCACAGCAGCGGCACGTCGCCCAATCCCAGGCCGCGGGCCGCCGTGGCCGGGAATCCGCAGTGCAGGTCGGGGGTGGCGGTGAAGATCACGGAGATGAGGTCTGCGTGCGAAATCTGATTGCGCCCAAACATCTCGCCAAGCAGTTCCTCGACGGCCTCACGCATCTCGTCGAAGTCATCAGCCGAGAGCTGCGTAGCGCCGCGGAGTGCTCGAATGGCCATGGCGGGAGATTAGCGCATCTCAAGCGGCTAAACCGGCAACCCGACACACCGATCAAACGATGAGTCGCTAAAGCACTGTTGATGGATTCCTGCCGATACCATTTTGTCGCTATATAGATGCGCCCAACCACGAATTCCGAGTAGCTTTATCGATTTGCGGTGAAATTCTTGTATTCAGCAAATATCAACAAACCACTATGTTTACGGAAGCGGATGTTTAGCGGGCTTGCCTGATAAGAGCGGCGACTTCCTGGGAGGTCAGCTTGCGCATTGCCCCACTGGGTAATGACCCAAGCCGCAAATCGCCGATGGCGGTGCGTGTGAGCCCTTCAACCGGATGTCCCACTGCCTTCAGCATGCGACGAACAATGCGCTTGCGACCGACATGGATGACCAGTTCCACGATCGAGTACTGAGGATTGGCCGACTTCACCTCGATGGCGTCGGCGACCACCGGGCCGTCGTCGAGTTCTATGCCCGACAGCAGCTGTCGGGCGCTGCTGCTGGTCATGCGCCCGCGCACTCGGGCCAGGTAGGTCTTGGGCACGCCATGCGAGGGGTGGGTCAGCAGCTGGGCCAGAGCGCCGTCATTGGTGAGCAGCAGTAGTCCCTCAGTGTCCTCATCCAGGCGTCCTACATGGAAGAGCCGTTGCGGCTGATTGCGCACGAGATCCCCGACGCAGGTTCGGCCCTGATCATCCGACATGGTCGTGACCACGCCCAGCGGCTTGTTCAGGGCCAACACCACGACATCCGTGCCTGCGTTGACGTCGCTCCCATCGAGTTGGACTCGATCTTGGCGCGGATCGACACGTGTCCCGGGATCCGCTACCTGACCGTTGACCGTCACCCGGCGCTCCGTCACCAGTGCATCGCATTGCCGGCGGGAGCCCACGCCCGCCTGCGCCAGGAACTTCTGGATGCGAACACCTTCAGATGTCACAATTTCCCCTAAACGTCCAGTTCAGAGTGAGAGGTCTACATGGTCGAGTGAGTCCATGGCTGGTACGAGATCAGCGATTTCCGGTAAGTCCTGCAGACTCATGAGGCCCATGCGCTCCAAGAAATAGGAGGTAGTGCGGAACAGCGTCGCCTGTCCTTCCATCTCCTCCCCCGCCCCTTCGATGAGTCCCCGGGTCACCAAGGTGCGCACCACGCTGTCGACGTTGACCCCCCGGATGGCTGCGATACGTCCACGGCTGATGGGCTGTCGGTAGGCCACAATGGCCAGTGTCTCCAGCGCCGCATGGGTGAGGCGCGCATTCTGCCCGTCCCGGACAAATCGCTCGACTGCCGCCTGGCAGTCAGCCGCCGTGTACAGGCGCCAGCCCTCGGCCACCTCCCGGACCTCGATGCCGCTGCCCCGCGCTGAGTAATCGGCTGCCAGGTGGTGGAGTGCGGTGGTCACTTCAGGCTCGGGCACTCCCAGTGCGGTGGCCAGTTCGACGGTGGCCAGAGCTCCCTCGGCCACCAGCAGCACCGCCTCTAGGGCGGCTTCCAACGACGGGGCTCCCAGGTCCAGTCCACCATCAAGAAATGGTTCAGTCATCGGAGACTCCCTCGAATTCATCGAACGATGTGGGTACGTCGTCTGCGCCGTTCCAGCGCACATGCAGATCACCGAGCGGTGACACCTGGTCGAAGGTCACATCACCATCACGGTACAACTCCAGCAGCGCCAGAAATCTCGCTACAACCACAAGTCGACTTTCAGCGTCCTGCACCAGATGTCGGAAGGTGGCCTGGCCGAGCCGTCGCAGCCGTTGTGCGATAACGATGCCCTGCTCAGTCACGCTCACCCGCGGCACGTGGAGATGCGCGGTACCAACCTGCGGGACCGGTTTGGGAGCGAGGGCGCGGGCGGCCACCAACGCCAGTTCCCGCGCTCCCACCAGCAGCACCTCCGGAAGCAGTGAGGTGAAGGGCTCCTCCAGCGCTGCACGCCGCGGGTAGCGCGCCGCCTCGCGACTGAGCGCAGACGCAAAGCGCGCCGCCACATCGCGGAAGGCCCGGTACTGCAACAGACGCGCGAAGAGCAGATCCCGGGCCTCGAGCACAGCCAGGTCCTCTTGGTCCTCCACTTCGCCCGCCGGCAGCAGGCGCGCCGCTTTCAGGTCGAGCAATGTCGCGGCAATCACCAGGAACTCGGTCGCCTCATCGAGGTCCCATTCAGCCTCCTGCAAGCGGATGTAGCCGATGAACTCATCGGTCACCAGGTGCAGCGCCAGCTCGGTGACCTCCAGTTGGTGGCGGGAGATGAGCTGCAGCAGCAGATCAAAGGGACCGTCGAACTCGGCCATGCGGACGCGAAAGCCCTCGTGCGGAGCTCCGGGTGTCTCCACGACAGCGTCGACCATGGTCCGTAGCGTACGGCCCCCTTGTTCGTGGAAGGCGTCGTGACCTAGGCTCCGAAAGATGATTTCGCGAGGTATTGCGAAACAGTTCTACCGCTAAGAGGATTTATCGATAATGACGCCGACAGTCTCCGATTGGCTCGATTACCAGCCCAGCATGCCTGCAGTGCAGGAGCGTGCGCAGGCGCGCGTGATCTCCGTGTTCAACCAGAAGGGCGGTGTCGGCAAGACCACCTCCTGCATCAGCATCGGCGCAGCCCTCGCCGATGCCGGATGGCGGGTCCTACTCGTCGACTTTGATCCCCAGGGGTCACTCACGGTGGGGCTCACCGGTGCGCACGAATTCCCGCAGACCATCTACGACGCGCTGCTCGGCCAGCTCAGCGGACGGGATGTCCTGCTCAAGACGGATGTGCCGGGCATGGATCTGCTGCCGGCCACCATCGAGTTGTCGGCAGCGGAGATGCAACTCGTAAACGAGGTGGGTCGCGACCAGACCCTGGCTCGCTTGCTGGCGCCTCTGCTTGCGGATTACGACGTCGTCCTCATCGACTGCCTCCCCAGTCTCGGTCTGCTCGCCGTCAACGCGTTGGCGGCCTCAGACGGTGTGCTCATCCCCCTGCAGTGCGAGTACTACGCGCTACGCGGCATGGCGCTCCTCTTCGCGACGATACAGAAAGTGAAAGAGCGCATTAATGCTCGACTGGAGATTGAGGGGATTATTCCTACGATGTATGACCAGCGCTCAACACATCATCGTGAGGTCCTCTCGCGGGTTCTGGAAGCCTTCGGGGATCTCACCTTCCATACCGCCGTACCCAAGACCGTGAAATTCCCGGAAGCCACCGTGGCCAGCGAGCCGATCACCACCTACGCCCAGAATTCACCGGGCGCGGTGGCGTACCGACGCATCGCCGCCGAGCTCGCAGAACGGATCCAGGCATGAGCAGGCGAGTTGCCCTACCGGGCGCGGACGAGCTCTTCCGTCGCACCCAGGCACCCAGCCGACCGGAGCCCCAGCCCCAGCGCGAACCGGCGGAGGCTCCCTCCGCCGAGGCGGTGCCAGTGGCCATGGAAGGTGGCGTGCGCACCACCACTGTCGCACCCAAGCGCCGGCGCAACGCGCCCGGTAGGCCTACCGGGCGCATCCGGCACGAGGAGAAGATCACCGTGTACGTCTCGCCCGAGGAACTCATCGACCTCGAAAACGCCAAGCTCTCACTCCGGGCACAGCACGGTCTGGCTGTGGATCGTGGCCGCATCGTGCGCGAGGCGCTGGCGGTCGTCGTCGCCGATCTTGAGCAGCGTGGCGATGACTCCATCATCGTGCGACGCCTGCGCGGCCTCTAGCGCTGCTGCGCTCTGGGATGCGAGGACAAGTACACCTCTCGCAATTGGTCCACCGTGACTTTGGTGTAGATCTGTGTCGTCGCAACTGAAGCGTGTCCAAGCAGTTCCTGCACCACGCGTATGTCTGCTCCGCCGTTGAGTAAATGGGTGGCGAAGGAATGCCGGAGCACGTGCGGTGACACCGGCGGATCCAGGTGTGCGCGCCTGGACAGTTCTTCAAGATCCGCACCGGCGGATTGTCGGGAGAGCCGAGCTCCTCGTTCGTTTACGAATAATGCCGGTGTCCCCTTGCCGTGGTGCACCAGGTATGGACGTGCTCTCGTCAGGTAGGCGTCCACCGCTTGGCGGGCCAGGGAACCGATCGGCACCAGCCGCTCCTTGCTGCCCTTGCCGCGCACCCGCACCAAGCGTTCGTCCATCGCCAGGTCATCCAGATCTAGCGCCAGTGCCTCGGAAACCCGGGCACCCGTGCTGTACAGCAACTCCGCAAGCGCACGGGCGCGCAACCCCAGCGGCGTCGCCGTGTCTGCCGCCTCGAGCAGTCGCACGACCTCGTCGACCGACAAGGCCTTGGGCAGCCGATGCTGACTGTTGGGCACACTGACCGCGCGCGCTACATCGACTTCTGTCCAGCGTTCACGAACCGCGAAGCGATGCAGGCCGCGGATCGAGGCCGCCATGCGTGCCACGGACCCGCTCGCCAACTGCTGTTCCGCGGACAGCAATCGAATGAAGCGTGCCACCGTGGATTCATCGACGTCCGACAACGCCTGGACCCCGCAGCCCTGCAGGTAGTTCACATACCGCTCGAGGTCACGCCGGTAGGCAGCCACTGTGTTCTTGCTGAGGTTGCGTTCGACTGCGCAGAAGGCGAGATACTCGGTCACCTGCTCAACAATGTTCATGCCGGTCCCGAAACAACCTCAGCGGCGGAAGACACGATCACTGGCCTCGAGATGCGAACGCATGGGCCACTCGATATCCGGAGCGCGTAGCACCGACCACTGCAGATCGCGTGCCGCCCGGGTTGCAAGTGCGCCGACCACAACCGAGGTATTGCACAGCTGGGAATTGAAGACGGCAGCACAGAGTGCATCGATGGGAACGAACTGCACCGGCATGTCCTGCTCCTCGGCCTCCTCGGTTCGAGGCCGTTCGGCCATGAAGGTCAGGCCGCGCGCCAAATAGATGCGCAGCAATTCCGTGGAGCCGCCGGGAGTGGTCGCATAGTCCACGAGCACATTCCATTGCGCAGCCAGCACCCCCGCCTCTTCCGCCAACTCACGCTGAGCCGCAGCCCAGGGCTCCTCCCCCGGTTGGTCCAGCAGGCCTGCCGGAATTTCCCAGAGCCTTGCCGCCAGGGGGTGCCGGTACTGCTGAATTACGAGGACGCGATCGAACTCATCAAGGGCAACCACGGCCACCGCACCGAAGTGCACGACGTAGTCACGGGGATGCGCCTGCTCACCGAACACGACTTCGTCCGTACGAAGCGCGGCGATGGGACCCCGGAACTGCTCCACGCGACCTTGCGTGGGCAGACCACCCAACTCATCGGTGATCATCGTCGCGCTAACGCGGCACGCACGAGACCTTCGAACAGCGGATGCGCATGCGTGGGGCGGGACTTGAACTCGGGGTGGGCCTGCGTGCCCACGAAGTACGGGTGCACATCTGCCGGGAGCTCCACGAACTCCACCAGGTGCCCGTCGGGCGAGGTGCCACTGAAGCGCAGACCATGCTCTTCCAAGGTGGCGCGGTAGGCGTTGTTCACTTCGTAGCGATGGCGATGGCGTTCGGAAACGTGTTCCGACCCGTAGGCCGCCGCCACCACCGAGCCCGGACTGAGCACTGCCGGGTAGGTGCCAAGGCGCATGGTTCCACCCATGTCCCGTTCGCCTGCCACCACATCCTGCTGATCAGCCATGGTGGCAATGACAGGGTGCGGAGTGCGCTCGTCGAACTCCGCCGAATTGGCACCGGTCAACCCCGCCACATCACGCGCGTACTCGATGACCATGCATTGCAGGCCAAGGCACAAGCCCAGTGCGGGTACGCCGTTGGTACGCGCATAGCGGATGGCTCCCAGTTTGCCCTCGATGCCTCGTACGCCGAATCCGCCGGGGATGCAGATGGCGTCAACGTCACCCAGAGCACTGGCGGCACCGGCCTCGGTCTCACAGGTATCCGATGCCACCCACCTGATGTGCACCTTGGCATCGTTGGCGAAGGCACCGGCGCGCAGCGCCTCCGTGACCGACAGATAGGCGTCCGGAAGGTCGACATACTTGCCCACCAACGCCACCGTGACCTGGTGCTTCGGGTGATGCACAACACCCAGCAGCGCATCCCAACGCTCCCAGTTCACGTCCCGTGCCGGCAACGACATGCGACGAACGATGTAGCGATCGAGTCCCTCGTTGAAGAGCACCTTGGGGATGTCATAGATGCTCGGTGAATCGACGGCGGCCACGATGGCCTCGGTATCGACGTCGCACATGAGCGAGATCTTGCGCTTGATGGCCTCGGGCACCACACGGTCGCAGCGCAACACGATGGCGTCGGGCTGGATACCGATACTGCGCAGCGCAGACACCGAATGCTGTGTGGGCTTGGTCTTGAGCTCGCCGCTGGGCCCGATGTAGGGCAGCAGGCTGACGTGGATGAAGAAGCAGTTGTCACGCCCGATCTCGTGCCGCACCTGGCGCGCAGCCTCCAGGAAGGGCAGTGACTCGATATCACCGACGGTGCCTCCGACCTCGGTGATGACAACATCCACATCTGCCCCGCCCATGGCCCGGATCCGCGACTTGATCTCGTTGGTGATGTGTGGAATGACCTGCACGGTGTCGCCGAGATACTCCCCACGACGCTCGCGCGCGATGACATTGGAGTAGACCTGCCCGGTCGTGACGTTGGCGATGCGGTTGAGATTGACGTCGAGGAAACGCTCGTAGTGGCCGATGTCGAGATCGGTCTCGGTGCCGTCCTCGGTGACGAACACCTCACCATGCTGGAAGGGGTTCATGGTGCCCGGATCCACGTTGATGTACGGGTCCAGCTTCTGCATGGTCACGCGCAGTCCACGTGCCGTCAGGAGATTTCCGAGCGAGGAGGCGGTAAGCCCCTTACCGAGCGAGGAGGCGACGCCACCGGTCACGAAGATGTGTTTGCTGGTCGTCATGCGATCTCCCGTGGATCTCCTGAGCGGCCGGCGCTCAATGGGGCGGCGTCCGCTCCACGGGGTGCCAGCCTAACAGGCCCGAGGTCAGCGCCCGCCCCGGCGCGCGGCCGCGGCCGCTTCGAGCAGTTCCTGCGCGTGGGCGTTGGCGCTCGCGGAATCCTCCATGCCCGACAGCATGCGGGCCAGCTCACGGGGTCGGTCAGACTCGGTGAGGATGCGGGTTTCCGTGGTGGTCTGCCCCGCACTAACCACCTTCTCCACCAGCACATGTTGATCGGCGAAGGCCGCCACCTGGGCCAGATGCGTCACCACGATGACTTGCTGGTTTCGTGCCAGGTATGCCAGGCGTCGACCCAGCTCGATGGCCGCCCGCCCTCCGACGCCTGCGTCAACCTCATCGAAGATGAAGGTGAGTGGCTGTTCGGGCACGGTGGCCGTCTCGAGTGCCAGCATCACGCGCGAGAGCTCCCCGCCTGACCCCACCGCAGCCAACGCCTGCTCAGGTTGTCCCGGATTGGCGCTGAAGCGGAATTCCACCAGGTCATCCCCGAACTGCGTGGCTTCTCCCTCGCGGCGCACCGCGATGGAGAAGGTGGCGTTGGCCAGGCCCAGTGCCTGCAATTCCGCCTGCACACGACCTCCCAGTGCGGCAGCGGCGACGGTGCGGGCGTCATGCAGCCGTCCACACACCAACTCCTGCTCGGCCAATGCGTGTTGCGTCAGTTGCTGCAGTTCGGCGATTCGCTCGCCCGGGTCGCGCGACAGCGACAGCGCACTCGAGGCCGCCTGGTAGCGTCGCACGAGTTCCTCCAGGGTGCAGCCGTTGCGCCGTAGCAGAGCGCCCACCTGGCTGCGCCGATGCATCAGCACATCCAGCACATCTGGTTCGGCGTCCAGCCCGTCGAGATAGCGGTCGATCTCGTGACCCAGCGCCTGCACCTGTTCCTGCAGTTCGATGGCCCGTGCCGCCCATGCCGCGAACTGGGGAGCCTCGGTGCGTTGCTCCAGGTTGCGCCGCACCTGCGAAAGCAGGGTGGCCACGTCAGTGAGGTCGGTGTCGTCACCCTCGGTGAGCATGGCCAGTACCGTGCGCGCGCTGCGCACAATGGCATCGAGCGACGTGACAACGGCGATGCGGGCATCGAGGTCAACATCCTCGCCCACCGACGGCGACACGGTTTCGAAGTCATCCACCAGTGCCTGCAGGTTCGCCAGTTGCGCGGCGCTGCTTTCCTGCATGACCTGTGCCTCGGCAAGTGCGGCTTGCGCGCTCCGCGCGTTCTGCCAGGCAACGCGCTGGATCGTCAGCAGTTCACGGATCGCGGGATCGCTGGCGTCGAGCAGGCTGCGCTGCTCCGAACTCCTGGTCAGCCTGGTCTGACCATGTTGGCCGTGAAGCGTCACCATGCCCCCGACGATGTCTGCGAGCACGGAAGCCGCGACCGCGCGAGACCCGACGATGGCGCGAGAACGAGCGCCGATGGTGCGGGTGACGATGAGCTCATCGTCCTGTACCCGTGCGCCGATTTCCTCCAGAGCTGCATGCGCGACAGGGGGCACCGACAGCATGCAATCGATCACGGCTTCGGCCGCTCCATGCCGCACCAGTGCCACATCGGGCTTGGCGCCCAGCAACTGCGAAACCGCGGTGGTGATGAGGGTCTTGCCCGCGCCGGTCTCACCACTGAGCACTGTGAGTCCGGGCCCGAATTCCAGACGCGTATTCGCGATGACACCGAGATTTGCGATGGTCAGTTCGCGAATCACGCCTGCTCCCGGTTACGCCAACCTGTGACCGGCAGCTGGAACTTGGCCACCAACCGGTTGGCGAAGGGCGCCCGCTTGATGCGTGCAAAACGCACGGGGTGCTCGCTCTGTTCGATCATGACATGCGCCCCGGGTTGAGCCTCGGTGTTCCTTCGCCCATCGCAGACCACGATGGCGGGCGCCAATTCATCGGTGATGGCGATGTCGATCGATGCCGACGGCGCAGTGACGAGCGGACGCGCAAACAACGCGTGTGCGGCAACGGGAACAAGCAGGTGGGCATCGACGGCAGGCCAGATGATGGGACCGCCGGCGCTGAAGGCATAGGCGGTCGACCCGGTCGGGGTGGCGCAGATGAGGCCATCACCGGCCCAGGCCATGACTGGATGACCCTCGACCGAGACAATGACCTCGAGCATGCGATCGCGAAGCGACTTCTCCACCGCGACCTCGTTGAGTGCCCACGAGTGCCACTCGCTACCGTCAGGATTGACCACGCGTACCGCAAGTGCTCGACGGTTCTCGACCGTCCAGGCCCGGTGCTCGATGACGGTGATGAGTTCGTCGACATCCGATGCCTCGAGTTCCGCGAGGAAGCCGACGCGCCCCAGATTCAGGCCAAGCAACGGAACCGCGGAGTCACGGAACATCTCCGCTGCGCGCAGGATGGTGCCGTCACCGCCTAGGACAATGACCAGTTCATTGCGAACCGGGTCAATCGACGCGAAGTCCTCGAGCTCATGCTGGTCTCCGGCCACCGCAACCTCGATGCCGGCCGCCCGCAGGCGGTCCGCGATGACACGTGCCAGCGGAGGCACATCCTCGCGATTGGCGTGCATCACCAGACAGACCTGCCGGGTCACTGGGGCCCCTCCGAAACTGCCTGCGCAACGAGTTGCTCGATTTCCGTGTGCAATGCAACCCCACGGCTGGCCCACACAAAATACTCCACATTGCCGCTGGGACCGGGTAATGGACTGGCGACTACGTCACACACTCCCGCCCCGGCCTCCTGCAGCGCGTGGGCAATCCCCGTGACTGCCTGTGCCCGCAACGCAGGGTCGCGCACCACCCCCTCCCCAGCCAGTGCGCGGCCCACCTCGAACTGCGGCTTGACCATCAGCACCAGATCGCCATGTTCGGCGGCGACATTCAGGAGTGCAGGCAGCACCGTGCGCAACGAGATGAAGGAGAGGTCGGCCACGATGACTTCGGGCGCAAAGGCCACATCGCCAGGCTGGAGGTAGCGAATGTTGGTGCGCTCATAGACGTGGACACGCTCGTCGTTGCGGATCGGCCAGGCCAAGACGCCGTATCCGACGTCCACGGCGAGCACTGCGCGCGCACCGCGCTCCAGCAGGACCTGGGTGAAACCACCGGTGGATGCTCCTGCGTCCAGGGCCAGGCGATGAGCGATCGTGAGTCCACCGGTAGCAAACCGGTCAAGTGCACCGATGAGTTTGTGTGCGCCCCGCGAGACATAGTGATCGGGGTCGGCATCGAGCACGCGAATCGAGACATCATCGCGTACCTGACTGGCGGGCTTGCTGGCTCTGATCCCTCCCACCTCAACCTGGCCCTGTTCGATGAGCTGCTTGGCCAGCTCACGCGAACGCGCCAAACCCCGCCTTACGAGTTCCGCGTCGAGTCGCCGCAGCATCAGTGCCCGGTCGCGTCCGCCAGCGCATCGTGCAAACGACGATGGACATCCTCGAACACCTGTTGATGTTCCGCGAGCGGCAACCCGGGCAGTGCCTGGACCAGTTCGGCGGCGGAATCGACCCGGACATCACCCGTCGGCGACCACACCGTTGGCACTGCCAGCGACAGTTGATCCTCTTCCAGTTCGGACATGGTCACACCGTACCGTGATGAAGCAGCCGAATGTCGATCAGCGGTGATGCTTCCCCCGCCTCCCACGCCAACGCATCCATCGGCAGGTGTTGCAACGAGGCATTGGCTGCCGCGACCACCGCCTGCACCGTCGGATGTGACGACCTGGCCGACACCTGGCTGCCCTCCTGCAGCAATGCCACCACCGGCTCATGCAACGACCGCAGGTCCTGTGCCACAAAACTCGGCCAGGACGAAAGCGGCCGCGTGGCGAGATCCTGTGGACCATGTACGCCGGTGAGCACGAGCAAGGACTCGACGGAGGCGGCTATGGCGCCATCGATATCCGTGTCGAGACGATCTCCGATCACCAACGCCCGGGTGCCCCCGACTCGTTCCAGCAATGCCTCGAACAGGGCCGGTTGTGGCTTGCCGATGACTTCCGGCGCCCGGCCTGTCGATCGTTCGAGAAGCCCGATCATTGCTCCATTACCCGGCGCCGTTCCGAAAGGCAGCGGCACCGTGAGGTCGGCGTTGGTGGCAACCCAACGCTTTCCTCGAGCAATGGCCCAGTGGGCGGCCGCCAAATCGAACCAGGCGACCAGCGGGCCGTAGCCCACCATGACTGCGGCACACGCATCCGCGACCTGGCTGGATTGAGCCAGATCCGCACTGGCGCGTAGAGGAACCAGACCTTCGGCGGCGAGCGCCTCGGACACTCCGACACCGCCTACGGCCAGCACCTGACCGCCTGCAGGGAGCTCGCTGGCCAGAAAGGCGGCAGCTGCTTGGGCACTGGTCATCACGTCATCAGGCTGGATTGCCAGCCCCAGTTGCTGCAAATGCCGTGCAACCTCTGACGAAGGGCGATTGGCATTGTTGGTGGCAGCGGCGAGGAGCGTCCCCTCTGCTGCCAGGGCGTTCAGTGCGGTAATCGCGTGGGGAACGGCGTCCGGCCCGATGTACACGACCCCATCAAGGTCCAGAATCGCGGTATCGAAGCGCATGCCGAAACCCTATGGGAGGTGGCAGACACGGCGAACCTAGGAAGCGGTTCTGACAACAACACGAAGCGCCACCGATCCCTGTTGAGGATCGACGGCGCTTCAGTGGCTGTGGATCAGACTTCGATCGCTACCGCGCGATCTGCGGCGTCGGTGAGATCGTCGGCGTCAATGAGTGCGGTCTTCACGAACCAGTCGCGGGCCTCCGCCTTGCGACCGGCGGCGAGCAAAGCATCCGCGTAGGCGTAGCGCAGACGTGCAGACCAGGGCTCCGTGGACTTGGAACTGAGTTCCTTGCACTCGAGAGTGGCGATCGCCGCTTCCAGTTGGCCCAGATCACGTCGGGCACCCGATGCGACAATGCGCATCTCCACCCGACCCTCGACACCGAGTCGACCTACTTCCTGCGATCGCGCGAGCGACAGCGCACGCTCCGGACGGCCCAGCCCGCGCTCACAATCGGCGAGAATCGGCAGATGCTCCGAGCTGCCGCTGATACGAGCGAAGGTCCGCAGCTCGGAAAGGGCTTCCGCCCACTCCTCACAGCGGTAGGCGGCCAGACCACAGGTCTCCCGCACGACGGCAATGCGCGCACCCCGTGACCGAGCGGCCCGGGCGTGCGCCAAGCCCAGCTCGAAATCGCCCGCTTCCATGGCATTTACCGCACAGGTGAGATGCTCCATCAGGAAGTTGCCAAGACCAGGCGATAGCGAGCGGAGTTCGGCAAGGACCGGCTTGGGCAACACCGAGACATCGATGTCCTCCGGCACCGCCGGCAACTTCTCCGGATCTCCGGAACGCTTGGCACGCGGCTCCTCGAGGGAGTCATCCCGACGCGGACGATCCGAGCTGAAGGGACGGCGTTCACCGTCACGCTGGGGGCGGCGGTCATCATCACGACGCGGGCCACGGTCACGGTCACCGAAAGCGGGCCGGTCAGAGCGCGGACGGTCACCGAAGGGACGACGCTCCCCGTCACGCTGGGGGCGGCGGTCATCATCACGACGAGGACCACGGTCACGGTCACCGAAAGCAGGCCG
>JAKAIC010000059.1 GCA_021814565.1 Actinomycetes bacterium
GTCACCGCCAGCGTGGGCGTGGCGTGGTTGCGGGAGTCGGACGACGCGGACTCGCTCATTGCCCGCGCTGATGCCGCCATGTTCATGGCCAAGCGTCAGGGCCGCAGCGGCATGGCAGACTGCTGACCCCAACTGCCTCAGGATTGCCTTGCTTTCTCTGCACCGCACCGCACTGAATTCCCGTCGCCGACTGGCCACCGCTGCGCTCCTTCCCTTGCTGTGCCTGGCTGGTGTGCTGTCGCCCGGTACGGCTGAGGGTGCGGGTTTCAACGTGGCTGCCGAGAACGCACAGGCGGGCACCCCCAACTGGCAGTTCGCGAAGTCGAAGTTCGACGAGCGCACCCTGGCCTTCGCCGATCGGGTCTCCGTACTTCCCGGCCAGCACTTCGGCCTCTACGTGTCGTGCCGCGCCAAGCAGGTGACGGTGCAAGCCCTGCGTATCGGCTACTACTCGGGGGCCGGCGCGCGCCGCATCTGGAGCAGCCCCTCAACGCCCTGCCAGTGGCAGCGCAATGCCGTCATCGACACCGCCACCGGCATGGCGAGGGCGCCTTGGACCCGCACCCTGGACATCACCACCACGGGTTGGCCAGAGGGCATGTATGTGCTCAAGCTGCTCGCTAATGACGGAAGCGCCACCTACGTCGACATGGTCCTGCGCTCGCCCTCGTCCGCAGGCCGGGTGGTCTTCGTGTCATCCACGCAGACCTTCCAGGCCTACAACCAATGGGGTGGTGCCAACCTCTACCGCGGCAGGAAGGGCTTCGTCTCCCGTGCGAGGGTCGTCACCTACGACCGTCCGCAGACCTGGGGGTACGGCAGTGGCAAGTTCCTCGAGTACGAGGCGCCATTGCTGATGCAGGCGGAGAGGTTGGGCCTGCCCCTGGCCTACATCACCGACACCGACATAGCCGCTCAACCGAGGATCCTCGACGGCGCCTTGTCCATCATCTCCGGCGGCCACAGCGAATACTGGACTCAGACGCAGCGCGATGCCGTAATGGCAGCGCGGACGGCGGGCAGCAACCTTCTCTTTTTCGGCGCCAACACTTCGTACTGGCGTGGACGGCTTTCCCGCTCCCCACTGGGTGCCGACCGGGTGCTCACTGTGTACAAGGTGGCGAGCGAGGATCCTCTGAGGGCGCACCCCAGCGTGCGCTTCCGCGACCTTGGGCAGCCCGATGCGCAGCTGCTGGGTGCCACCTACAACTGCTTCCCCGCGCGCGGTGCCTTCACCGTGAGCAAGGCCTCCTCCTTCGTGTTCGCGGGCACCGGCGTGCACAACGGCCAGGCCTTCGCGGGCATCATCGGTCCCGAGGTGGATCAGCTGCGGCAGCGGGCCGCCAACGTCGAGTTGCTTGCCAGTTCACCAACACGCTGCGGCAGGCACAGGACTCATGCCTCCATGGTGCTCATGCACGACCCATCGGGTGCCGCGACGGTGGATGTCGGCACCATGGGCTGGGTCTCCAAGGCGCTCCGCGGAGAGGCGCCGCCGGCAAGTGTGCGTTTGGTGGCGATCGTCACCGACAACCTGCTGCGAGCGTCCACCAGGCGCGGCCTGGCCTGACCGAGCACAGTGCTTCGTCGAACTCGTCCCGAAAGTGATCGGCAGGGAGGCGGCTAGTCTCCCGACTGTGCAGGCAGGTAAGGCTTTAGATCGAGTGCAGTCCGCATTGCACCGGCATCGCAACTGGGAACTGCTGTTGCAGGCGGCGCTTCTGTTCGCCGCCAGTTCGCTACTGGTGGAGCTCATGGCGCGTGCCGGCACGCTGGCCTTCAACATGGCGGCGCCCTCCGTCAGCGACCTGTGCCGCTGGGACTGCAAGTGGTATGGCAGCATCGCGGCGCACGGCTACCAACTGCAGCCAACTCCCAGTTTCCGCGGTTACGCCAATTGGGCGTTCTTCCCTCTGTTTCCGCTTGCAGCGAAGGCGCTGGCCCTGCTCACACATGCAGGTACCGGCCTGGCTCTGGTGGCCACCAGCAAGGTTTTCTACTTCTTCGCCATCGTCTCCTTCATGATGTTGGTGCGCAAGGCCATTGACCCCAGTGCTGCTCTACTCGCAGGCGCGGTGCTGGCCTTCAATCCCTATCTCGTATACGGGCATGTCGGCTACTCCGAGCCCCTGTACTTCACCCTTACCTGTCTGGCCTTCTGGTTCCTGCTCGATCGCAAGTGGCTGGCGGCTGGTGTCATCGGTGGCCTGCTCTCCGCCACCCGGGTCGTGGGGCTGCTCATCGCCATTCCCTACCTGGTCTCCGCGGCCCGGGACCGGCATGCACTGCGCCGTGACTGGCCGTCGATCCTGCTGGGCCTGCTGCTGATACCTGCGGGGATCACGCTCTTCGCGCTCCACCTGCATGCGCGCATGGGCGACGGATTGGCCTTCGACCATGTTCAGGTGGCTTGGGCCCGTTCCCTCGACAATCCCATCGAAGTGCTGACGCTCGGTTTCCGTACCGGTGCCTGGGATGCGGTGTTCGCCAGCGTTGGCGTGCTCTCACTGCTGATGAGCGTGCTGCTTATCGTGAGACGTGAGTATGCGTACGGGCTGCTCCTGCTCGCCGCCACCGTCATCCCCATTGCGGAAGGCCTGCTCTCGCTGCCCCGCTTCGTGTTCTGGCAGATGCCGTTGCTCTACGGCATTGTGCGCGTCCTGCATGGTCGCCGATGGCTGGAGATCGGATACTTTGCCATGGCGGGTGGCATTGCAGCCTTCACGCTGCTGGGCTGGTTCAGCGGCAAGTCATGGATCATCTGATGCAACGTCGTCCATTGCTTGCCCTGGTGGCCTCGCTGCTGCTCCTCGGGGGTTATGCGGCTGCAGCTTCCGTCATCATCAAGCCAGAGGTCGGCCGTATGTACCGCGCCTACTTCATAGATCACCGGGTCGACGGCTGGCACACCTCGGCTTACGAGGTCCCTGAGTCCGAAGGTATCGACTTCACACGCCAGGGCCGGCCCCTTTGGATCCGCTCCATGATCGGGCTGTCGGTGCCGGACGCGAACGGCACCTGGACCGATGCGCGTCTGGCCAACGGCGCTGCCATCCGCTATCGGGTCCCCTTCGAGGGCCAGGTCTGTGTGCAGTTGCAGGCGGCACCCTCGCCGGACAATGTGGGAGGCGTGTCGTACCTGCAGATGGGAACAGAGAGCCAGGCCTTCCGCACTCCCACGGCTGGCATGTCGTCGCACGCATTCCAGTTCCAGCTCACACAACCTTCGGAAGTCGTGCGCATCTACCCCGGAGTGACGGAACGCAAGTCTGCTCGCGATCGCCGCCTCATCGGTCTGCTCCTGCGCCGTCTTGTCGTGACACCTGGCGTCTGCTGAGATCCCCTGCGCCGCGTGACGCCGGATCGTGAAGTCGTTGGACACGCTCGATGAAGGGCAGATTCGTGAACACCATTTCCGCTCAGACGGCCCATTGTTGAAAGGTCAATATGTAATAGCATATGGAGATCAGCTGCCATGTGGAAGGAATCCGGCCGTGACCGAACGCAATATCAGAATGGGCTTGATCGGCGCGGGACGCATCGGCATCGTCCATGCCGGCAGCATCAATGACACCAAGGGCGTTGACCTGGTGTGGATCTGCGATCCCATGGTGGAGAACGCCGAGCGGTTGGCGGCCCAGTACGGTGCCAAGGCCTCGGCCGATCCCCTGGAGATGATCAACTCCGGGGAGGTGGATGCCATCCTCATCGCGTCGCCTACATCCACCCACGTGGAGCTGCTGGAGGCTGGAATCGATGCGGGCCTGCACGTGCTGTGCGAGAAGCCCATCGATCTTGATATCGCGCGCGTGGATGCCTTGCGCGCCAAGGCCAACGACGTCAAGACCAAGGTGGCCCTGGGATTCAACCGACGATTCCATCCCCAGTTCGAGGGCATCAAGCAGCGAGTCAAGGCGGGCGAGATCGGCAAGCTGGAACAGCTGGTGATCATCAGCCGTGACCCAGCGCCTGCATCGCAGGCCTACATCGCCGTTTCCGGTGGCATCTTCCGCGACATGACGATCCACGATTTCGACATGGCCCGCTACTTCGTGCCGGAGATCGTTGAGGTGACGGCGGTGGGGGCCAACGTGTTCAGCGACTACATCGAGGAGGAGGGTGATTACGACTCAGTGACCGTGACCCTGCGCGGATCGCAGGGTGAGCTGGTCACCATCGTGAACTCCCGCCACTCCTCGTACGGCTACGACCAGCGCCTGGAGGCCTTCGGCTCCGAGGGCATGCTGCTCGCCAAGAACGTGACGCCCACGACCGTCGAGCACTACTCGGCAGAGCACACGGAGCAGCGCGAGCCCTACCTCAACTTCTTCCTCGAGCTCTACGCGGCCTCCTACCGTCGTGAACTCGAGTTCTTCATCGAAGCCGTGCGCACAGGCGACATGCAGTCGCCGGGCTTCGAAGATGGCCGGGCAGCGCTGATCCTGGCGAATGCAGCGAACGAATCGGCTCGCACCGGCAAGTCCGTGAAGGTCTCGCTCTAGACTCAGCCACAACGGCGATGGCCCCGACCCGGTTTCCCTGTCGGGGCCATCGCTTTGCTGCGGTGGTCAGAGGCTGGCGGCCACGGCGTTGATGAACTCCACGCTCTTCCTGGCATCCTCGTAAGGACCCTCGCCCGGAGCCGGCTCCTCGGTGATGATGTTGTCCTGCTCCAGGCAGAACCAGCCGTCATAGCCGGCCCTCACCAGATTGGTCATGATGGCGCGGATATCGACATCACCGGAACCCACGGCCGTGTACATGTGCTGCACGCAGGCCTGATAGTAGGAGAGCTCGCCGGCCTGCACCTTCCTGGCCAGATCCAGCTTCACATCCTTGAGGTGCACATGCTTGACGCGATCGGCGTGCTCCTCGGAGAACTTCACGGGATCGGTGCCGCCGATGAACATGTGCCCGGTGTCGAAGGTGATGCCCACGTTGGTACCGGCGAGGATGCGCTCGATGTCCTCCTGGGTCTCGATCATGGTGCCGACGTGCGGATGCACGGTGGCCGTGACGCCGCGTGACGCCGCGTACTCGTCAATGCGCTTGAGGTTGTTGAGCAGCAACGCCCAGGCCTCGTCGGAGAGTTCCGGGCGCTTGCTGTTGTAGTTGCCTCCGGGCTGTTCCGCAGCGATGACGAGCACCTTGGCACCGGCAGCTTGGTAGGCGTCGAGTTCGGCTTCCACCTGCGGCATGGGATCGACGTCCGGATCGTGGAGGACCACCGGGAAGAAGCCGCCGGTGGCCTCCATGCCCAGTTTGGCGAGCACTGCTGCACGCTGCTCGGGTTCGACCGGAAGGAAGCCCAGGGGGCCGAATTCCGTGCCGGTGAGACCAAGCGAGGCCATCTCCGCGAAGACGCGGTCAGGCTCCATCTGGTGGCCCCAGTTCTCAACCTCGCACACACCCCAGGAGATGGGTGCGCCAGCGATCTTGACCTTCATTGTTGTTCCTTCCTAGTAGGCCACCGCGGATGGGGCCCGCCCTTCGAGAACGGCACGCACCCCTTCCGCTGCTGCCTGGTACGTGGCCACCGTGGCCTGCTTGCTCAAGCCCATGACGTGGGGTGTCAGGACTACATGCTCGTGATCGAACAGCGGATGGTGTTGCGGCGGTTCCTGCTCATACACATCGAGCCCCAATCCACCGATGCTGCCGTCGCGCAGTGCGGCCTCGGCAGCATCGAGATCGATGAGGCCACCACGCCCGCAGTTGATGATGATGACGCCGCGACGGCACTGGCGCAGCAGATCGGCATTGATGAGGTTGCGCGTCTCTTCCGTCAGCGGCACGTGCAGGCTGAGGGCATCGCTGCGGGCGGCCAGTTCCTGCAGCGAGTGGACGCGCAGTTCAGGAGGGATGTCGGCGTGCGGGTCGTAGGCGAGGGCCTGCATGCCGAGTGCGGTTGCGTATTGCGTGACGATGCGCCCGATGCGCCCGAAGCCGATGATGCCCAGCGTGGATCCGCTGAGGTCACCGAGCGGGTAGGCATTCGAGGCCGGCCAGCGGCCGGCACGGAGCTCGCGGGTGAGCGGACCCAGTCGCTTCACCAGGTGCAGGAGCTGGGCCATGACGCCCTCCGCGACCGCAACGCTGTTGGTTCCGGGTGTGATGACCACGGGAATGCCACGCGTACGCGCGTACGCCACATCGACCAGATCGGTGCCGACGCCGGTGCGTGCAATGACCTTTAGATGAGGCATGGCGTCGATGCGAGCGCGATCCATTGCATAGGCGGCGCGCACGAGGGCGCCGTCCGCGCATGCCAGATCGGCCTCGGTGGGATCCTCGATGAACTCGATGGCATCACCCAGGATGGGCTGCACGATCGAGGATTCGATGCGACCGAGACCGACCACGCGTGCCCAGCTCATGCGCGGATGGCCGCCGTGGTTCCGGACGTCGGCGCGATGGCGACCCACTGACGCGAAGCTGCGGACTCCTCCGCTGCCGACACCACGCGGGCTGCCGCGACGGCATCCTGGATATTGGAGTTGCGGTGCTCTCCGCCGAGGAAGGCCTCCACGAATTTGCGGCACTCGATCACTTTGAGCTCGTCGTAGCCCATGGTGGTTCCTGCGCCCGGGTAGTAATGCGAGAAGTCGCCGAAGCCGGGGCCGGCCATCACCCGCTGGTAGCCAAGGTGTTCACCGCGACGACCGATCGCGACCTGCAACTCGTTGAGGCGTTCGAAGTCCCACTTGATGGAACCCTCCGTACCGTAGATCTCGAAGTTGTAGGAGGCGCGGGGACCGACCGACGCACGACAGGCCTCGAGCGTGCCGATGGCATCGGCCGCGACCGCGTTGCCTGCGAAGCGCACCAACATGCCGGCATAGTCCTCGTTCTCCACCGGGCCCATCTCGCCACCTTCGATGACATCGAAGTGGGTGCCCGAACCCATCTGCAGGATGGGGCGCTCGCTGTAAATGGTCTTGGTCATGCCATTCACCTCGGCGATGGGGCCCAGCAGGTACTGCATGAGATCCACCAGGTGGCCCATCAGATCACCCAGCACGCCGCTGCCGGCGAACTCACGCTTGAAACGCCATGACAGCGCCCCCATGGGCTCCGAGGAGTAATCGGCGAAGAAGGTGCCACGCACATTGGTGATACGACCCAGGGCGCCGCGCTCGATGAGCTGCTTGGCGTGTTCGACCACGGGAGGGTTGCGGTAGTTGAAGCCGATGGTGGAGAGCACGCCGGCCTCGGCGGCAGCCTGGGCGATAGCCTCGGTCTCGTGCGCGCCGCGGCCGGCCGGCTTCTCCAGCCAGAAGGCTTTGCCGGCCTTGGCTGCAGCTATCCCCATCTCGGCATGCAGGAAGTTGGGCGCGCAGATGGAGACCACGTCGACGTCGGGATGCTGCAACACCTCGTGGTAGTCGAGCGTGAACTGCTCGTATCCCAGTACCTCGACCGCGTATTCCGCACGGTCAGCAGCGGTATCGGCGGCCATGACCAGCCGGGTCTTCACTCCCAGTTCGGGGTAGACGCTGGGCAATAGCTGGAAGGCCTTGCTGTGGACTTTGCCCATCCAGCCGACGCTGATGAGGCCGACGCCGATTGTGCGCTTTTCCATGTTCCCTACTTCACCTGGTCCTTGATGTCCTTGATGGTGGTGCGAACGGACGCTGCGAGGAGGGTTGAGTCCGAACCCACTGCCACTACGCCGAAACCCATGGCGGCGAAGCGCACAGCGGCGTCCGCGTCCGCGGCGAGAATGCCGGCGGCGATGCCGCGATCCTTGGCCGCCGTGACCACACGAGTGATCGCGGCGAGGAAGTCGGGATGCCCGAAATTGCGCGGAACACCCAACGCGAAGCTGAGATCGAGAGGCCCCACAAACAGCACATCAACTCCGTCGACAGCCGCAATGCCCTCGACGGCTTGCAACGCCGCCAGGGTCTCGATCTGGATGATGCAGGCAGCAGATCGTGGTTCAGCCAGCACCTGCACCGCGCCGCCCCAGGCCACCGACCGGTTGTAGGTGGCGACGCCCCTGTCACCGAGTGGCGGGTAGGCCATATGCCGCACGACTGCTCGCACCTGCTCGACGGTCTCGACACGGGGCACCATCACGCCCGAGGCGCCAGCGTCCAGCGCCCGGCCGATGCGGATGCGTGCATCCGACTCGACCCGTACCAGCGTGGGGACGCCATAGGCCCCCGCTGCCACCACGGTGGGGCCGATCTGGTCATCGCCAGACCCGCCGTGCTCGAGGTCGAGCAGTACCCAGTCCACCCCGCCGAGCGCCACCACCTCGGCGGCCATGGAACTGGCCAACCCCAGGAAGGTGCCGAAGCTGGGTCGACCGGACTGCAGCTGCTCGCGGAAACTGCCGCGTACCAGGGGGCTGCTCATCCGTGCCACCGTTGTGTTGCGAGGCCCTGCTCATACTCCTTGCGCAGTGGCTCGATCCATTCCTGGGTTGAGACCTCGGCGGTTGCTACGTCCCACCACACCTCCGAGGACGGCAGCAAGGCGTGTTGCACGGTGGGCACGATGATGACCACCGGGCCCTCGGCATGGCGCGTTCGGTTCAGCACTGCGCGGAATTCGTCGGCCGTCACCGCGCGGTAGGCACTGGCACCCAGGCCTTCCGCGATCTTGACCAGGTCGGTACGCAGGTAGTCGCCATCAAGGCGGGGCGCATCGACACCTGCTGCCTCGGAGACGATGCTGCCCGGCTGGCGGTAACGAAACTCATTACCGAAGGAACGGCCCGAGCGCCACATCTGCAGGCGTCGAATCACCTGGTAGCCGTGGTTCTCGGACACCACGTAGGTGACCGCTAGGTGTTCCTGCGCGGCGGTGAGGATCTCGGTCGGTGCCATGAGGAAGGTGCCGTCTCCGATGAACGCAATGATGCGGTGCTGGGGATCGGGGTCGGCGAAGCGCACGCCGATCGCTGCGGGTATCTCATACCCCATGCAGGAGAACCCGAACTCGAGATGGCAGTGACGGCCACCGGTGGCGTCCCACACTTTCTGCAGGTCACCGGGCGGTCCACCCGCAGCTGCGATGATGGTGTCTCCGCTGCGCACGTGCTCCTGCAAAACTCCGATGAGCTGGCCCTGCGTCAACACCGCGTCCGTGACCTGGGAATCGGGAAGCGTGCTCTTGTCGAACAGCACATCGGGGTCGATCGCTGCAGCACGCGCGACCGCCCAGGCCGACTTCTCGCGGGCGACCTTCTCCGCCCACTCCGCGGGTACGCGATACCCCTGCAAGGCATTGGTGAGTGCCTCCAGAGCGAGCCGGGCGTCAGCGACCACCGTGAGCGCACCTTGCTTGATGCCATCCGCCTCGGTGACGTTGATGGAGACGAAGCGCACCTCGGGATGCTGGAAGATGGATTGTGACGCAGTCGCGAAATCGGTGAGGCGGGTGCCGATGTGGAGGATGAGATCCGCTTGGGCGGCGAGGTGGTTGGTGCCGGGCGAGCCCTCGGGACCGATCCCGTCGACCGCCCAATCTGCATGCTGCTGCACGGCGCCTTTGCCGCCGAAGGTCTCAGCGATGGGGATACCGGTTGCCTCGCCCAAGGCCTCGAGCGCAGCGGTGGCATCGGAGTAGATGACGCCACCCCCGGCGATGACCAATGGCCGCTGTGCCGTGCGCATGGCGGCTGCGATGGCTCCGATGTCAGTGGGGTCGGGAAGCGGACGCCGGATCTTCCAGGTGCGCTGGGCGAAGAAGGCCCGGGGGAAATCGAAGGCATGCGATTGCACATCCTGCGGCAGGGAGATCACCACCGCTCCGGTGTCGGCGGGATGGGCCAGCACGCGGAAGGCGTTGGGCACTGCCGTCAGCAACTGCTCGGGGCGGGTGATGCGATCGAAGTACTTGGAGACCGGACGGAAGGCGTCGTTCACGCTCACGTCGCCGGCCATCGGATGCTCCAGTTGCTGCAGTACCGGCCCCTGACGACGGGTGGCGTACGTATCGCCGGGCAGTAGCAGCAGGGGTAGGCGGTTCACCGTGGCCAGGGCTGCCGCCGTCACCAGGTTCATGGCGCCGGGGCCGATGGAGGCGGTGATGGCCAGCGTCTGGTGGCGTCGCTTGGCCTTGGCGAAGGCAGACCCGATGTGGGCCAGCTCCTGCTCATTGCGACCCTGGACGAAGGGCAGGTCATCGGCGAACTGGTCGAGTGCCTGACCAAGACCGGCGACATTGCCGTGACCGAAGATGCCGAGCGCGGCAGGCACGAAACGCACGCGGACGCCGTCAGCCTCGGAGTACTGCGCGGCGATGTACTTGACCACGGCCTGCGCCACGGTGAGGCGGACGGTCTGGCCATCGATGGGGGATGTCATGCGCTGCTGCTCTCTACCAGGGACGACCGTGCAGGATGACCGTCTTCACTTCGGTCATCTCCTCGACGGCGGAACGGACGCCTTCCTTGCCCACCCCACTTGACTTGAATCCGCCGTAGGGCATGAGGTCGGCGCGCCAGAGCGGAGTCCAATTGATGTGAACGACGCCGGCCTCGACCTCTCGGGCGGCGCGTATGGCCTTGTCGATGTCCTTGGTGAAGACACCGGCTCCCAGCCCGTAGCTGGAGCCATTGGCGAACCGCAGTGCGTCGTCCCAGTTGTCTGCGGTGCTCACCGAGATGGCAGGGCCGAAGAGCTCTTCCTGCGCGAAAGGCGCGTACGGATCGACACCGGCGACGATGGCGGGCTCGATCAGGGTGTGGCTGCGAGCACCGCCAGTGATGAGGCGCGCACCCTGCATCACCGCTTGCTGGATGGAGGCCTCGACGCGCCTGGCTTCGCGCTCATTGATGAGGGTGCCGACCTTGGTATCCGCCGCGGCGGGATCGCCGACTCGAATGGCGCGGACCAGCGGGGTGAGTGCATCGAGGAAGTCCTGCTCGATGTCCTTGTGCACGATGACGCGTTGCACCGAGATGCACACCTGTCCGGCGTTGATGTAGCCACCCAGTGCGACGGCGTTGGCGGCGTAAGCAAGATCGCAGTCCGGGAGAACCACGACCGGGCAGGAGGAACCGAGTTCCAGTGACAGGCGCTTGACGCCCGCAACGCCGGCGATGTGGGTGCCGGTGGCGGTGGAACCGGTGAAGGAGATCTTGCGCACGTGTGGATCGCTCACCAGTGCGTCACCGAGGTCGCCGCCCGCACCGGTGAGCAGGTTGAGCACGCCCGCAGGGAGCCCTGCGTCAAGGAAGCATTGCGCGAGTGCGATGGCGGTGAGTGGTGTGGCGCGCGCGGGCTTGAGCACCACGGCATTGCCGGCGGCGAGCGCGGGTGCCAGCTTGTGCATCACCAGCAGCGCCGGGTAGTTGAAGGGGCTGATGGCCACGACGACGCCGCAGGGCTCGCGCAGCGTGAAGCCGAACTTGTCGGGGCCCGTGCCCTTGTTGGCATCCAGCGGGAGCGTGGTGCCGTAAAGCTGGGTGCCCTCGAAGGCGGCCAGGCGAATGATCTCGCCCGAGCGCCCAGCCTCGCCGCGTGCCTCAGCCAGACTCTTGCCGTTCTCGGCGCTGATGATCTGCGCAATCTGTTCCGAGCGTTCGTCCGCCAACTCGGCCGCGCGCATGAGGGTGGCAAAGCGCAGGTGCGCCGGCGTTCGTCGCCACTCATGCGCGCCACGCACCGCACTGGCGATGGCAGCCTCCACATCGGCGATTCCGGCCACTGCCACTTCACCGACGGTGCGACCGGTTGCTGACTTTACGTCAGCTCCGAAAGCCTTCCCAATTTGAGTTATGCCGATGTAGGCGGCAAGGAGGACTCGGTCTTCTTCCGGCAGTTTCTTGAATTGGTCC